>JAGRKR010000507.1 GCA_020442225.1 Hyphomicrobiaceae bacterium
ACGCGCGCAGGGACGTGGCGGGATTTCCTCGGGCACGGCGTCCAGCCATCGCTCGGTCAGATGAAGTTCTTCGCGCGGGCCATCACGCCGCCCGGACGCCCCCGCCGCTACGACACGCGCTTCTTCTGCATCGAGGCGAGCGCCATCGTGCACCGCATCGACGACAGCGACGGCGAGCTCGTCGAGTTGCATTGGCTCTCGCTCGACGAGGCGCGCCAGGGTTTCGACCTGCCGCCGATCACTCGGGTCATTCTCGAGGACCTCGCCGACCGCCTGAGCGACGGCCGCTTGCGGCAGGACGATCGGCCCATCCCCTTCTACCACCACAAGAACGGCATCTTCCGGCGCGACGTGCTCTGAGCCATTGCCACCACTTGCGAGGGCCTGCGGCGACGGTGCCGGCGCGGCGGGCAACCTGCCGAGAGCGCGGAGCTTGACATCGGGAACGCCCCGGATAGAGTGCCCGCTAACGGCGCAATGGCGATGTCGGTATAACGTCGTCGAGGCGCATCGGAGCCGCAGACCAATGCGGCGACCGCCAGATTACATCCAGGATTTTTGCAGATGGCCAAGCCGATCAGTCAGAAGATCAAGCTCTTGAGCACAGCGGGCACAGGGCACTTCTACGTCACGAAGAAGAATCCGCGCACATCGACCGAGAAGATCTCTTTCCGTAAGTACGATCCGGTCGCGCGCAAGCACGTCGAGTACAAAGAGACGAAGATCAAGTAGATCTCTCGCTCTTGGCGACGTCTTCCTGAGTCAGCACATTCGTCTGGAATAATTGCCGTGTTCGCGGCGACCGCTGGGTCGGTGCGAGCGGGGCATGGTTGGCGTGCACGTGCAAAGCGTGGGCGATACCGATGGTCGGGCCATTGCAATTGCGCGACATCGCTCACCATACGATCGACGCGTGCGCGTGCGGATGGCGTCACGCTGTCATGACGGGGCGCCTGAGCAGGCTCTATTCTGGAGATGAAAGGCTCGGACAAGTGGCCGCTGGCCGGGCGCT
This sequence comes from Hyphomicrobiaceae bacterium, assembly GCA_020442225.1. Next base: position 1,013 of record JAGRKR010000507.1, read on the forward strand.
GCGGCATTGTCGGCAGCGGGGTAAAATCCGACTACCACAGGCCCGGCCATTAAGCTGGTTCGGACAATCAAAGAGGGCGTTGACAGTCCAATCCAGCATCCCGATCGACGGTTTCACGGCTTCATCGAGGAGGCCACTCCAAGCCGTAGCTCGTCGTCCGGGCCCATGCGCTCCGGGAAATGCGGCGGACCCGGAGCACGATGGTCGATGCGCCGAGTCGATCTGATGAAACAGGGCAATGGACCGCGAGGGTCGATACACACTCTCACCAAGATACTCGGCAATTCAAGCGACGCTCACGTCACCTCCTGCTCCACTGTCCCGGCGATATGGCCCGGACGATCCCTCAAGAAAAATCAAACAAATCTGCAAACCATCATCAGGCTTCTGCCTATCAGTATTTCGCTAAACTAACGCTCCAATGTGTCGGCTCTGTGTCTGTGCCCGGCTGGCCCGTAACCTTCCCTGACCCGACCGGCAACCCACACTCTTTGCACCCATCGAACGTGCGTTTATCTGGCATGACGATAGACCTGACGTTGCAGGCGTCAAGTATGATCCGCTCTGTACTTACCCAGGTGCTTTTCGGAAAACTCCGACTAGTTGAGTAAAGGTAGCGCATCGCTCTCAGGTGGCGCAAGCACTATCATCGCGTCCTGGTCTGGCCGAGCGTCAGGGCGCCCCCTCTCACGTATCGCCCGGTGGCTAGGTCCACCGCCGCCCTCACGAAACCGGCGCGGATCGCCGCACACGGGGTATCGCCACGCGCGCTCACGTTCACGCCGCGTTGGCGACGACACGGTTGCGGCCCGCCCGCTTCGCAGCATAGAGCGCCCGATCGGCGCGACGGAAGAGCGTTTCGACGGTATCCTCGGGCGACTCCAGCGTCGCCACGCCGACGCTCGTCGTGACGACGATGCGCTTCGACGTGTTGATCGCGAACGGCTCGGCGGCAATGAAGCAGCGCAGCCGCTCGCCGACCTGCCAGGCGCGCGTCAGGTCCGTATCCGGCATGATGACCACGAACTCCTCGCCACCGAACCTGCACGCCAGGTCGATGCCGCGGGTGTTGCGCCGCAAGCGTGCCGCAAAGTCCCTGAGGACGTTGTCGCCGCAGTCGTGGCCATAGCTGTCGTTGATCGACTTGAAGTGATCGATGTCGGCGACCAGCACCGAGAGCGGCCGCCCCTGCACCTTGGCTTCCTCCAGCAAGGTCTGCATGTGACCTTCCATGTAGCGCCGGTTGTGGAGGCCCGTGAGGCTGTCGGTCACCGCGAACTCGACGCTCTGCTCGAGGCTGAGACGGAGATGATCGGAATGGCGCTTGCGCTTGATCTGGGTGCGCACGCGCGCGAGCATTTCGTTGCGGTCGATGGGACGCACAAGGTAGTCGTTGACGCCCATGTCCAGACCGCGCAGCAGTCGCGCGTCGTCGCCCGGCTCGACCAGAATGATCAGCGGCAGGTGGCGGGTGCGGTCGAGCGAGCGGATCTGGGAGCAGAGCCTGAGCCCGTCGGCATTGCTGAGGCTCAGGCTGATGATGGTCAGATCGAACTTGCCTTCGGCAGCGCGCAAGAGCGCCGTCTGCGGGTCCGGCTCGATCACCACCTCGTGACAGCGGGCGAGCGCTTCTTGCATGCGCTGCGCTGTCCTGGCGTGATCGTCGACGATCAGCACCTTGCCGCCATCCCCAGCAGCCTCGGCGCCCAACAGCGCCGGCCGTCCGATGCCCATCTGCTGGCCGGTGGCCGCGCGCATGAGCATCTCGTCGATCAGCATTTTCAGACGGGCGAGGTTCTTCACGCGCGTGATGAGCGCGATGTCGTCGACCGGCTTGGTCAGGAAATCGTCGGCGCCCGCCTCGAGGCCCTGCACGCGGTCGGACGGCTGATCGAGCGCAGTCACCATGATCACGGGCACGTGCTGTGTGCGCGGGCTCGCCTTGATGCGGCGGCAGACCTCGAAGCCGTCCATGCCCGGCATCATCACGTCGAGCAGCACGACGTCGACGCGTTCGCGCTCGCAGATCTCGAGCGCCTCGCGGCCACCATTGGCCGTCAGGACCTCGAAATACTCGGCAGAAAGCCGCGCCTCCAAGAGACGGACATTCGCCTGGATATCATCGACGACGAGTACGCGAGCGGTCATAGGCCATTGCCTTCATCAAACGAGCGACGGCAATCAGGCCTCCCCGATGAATCGGCGAATGGTGTCGATGAAGGAGCCGACAGAGATGGGCTTGGACAGATAGGCTTCGCAGCCGCCTTGACGGATGCGTTCCTCGTCCCCCTTCATCGCGAAGGCGGTCACCGCGATCACGGGGATCTCGCGCAGCTCATCGTCCTCTTTGAGCCACTTGGTCACCTCGAGCCCGGAGACCTCCGGAAGCTGGATGTCCATCAAGATGAGATGCGGCCGATGCGCCCGCGCAAGCGCGAGTGCGTCCATGCCGTTTCGCGTCTCGAGAGTCCGGTAGCCGTGCGCCTCCAGAAGGTCGTGAAACAGCTTCATGTTGAGTTCGTTGTCCTCAACAATCAGAACTGTCTTCGTCATTGCCTTCGGCCCGGCCATGGATCGCTCGATGACGCCACCTTTCTCCTGATAGGTCATGCTCCCGAAGCTCACCCTCTGCTCCACCCACCTTTTGCACCGATTCTGGGGAGCTGATAGATGCGAGTGTGTGCCGGGAGCGGTAACCAACAGCTTAAGAAACCGGCAATCACGCCACGCCAAAGACAGGAACGAGGCCTTGCCATGCGCCAGAAACACCGCCCGCTCGACCTCGAAGGCGCTGAGGCTCTGGCCGCCGAAGCGCTTGCGCATATCGCCACAGAGCCACGAATAATATC
>JAGRKR010000508.1 GCA_020442225.1 Hyphomicrobiaceae bacterium
TCTCCGCGTGGGCGGAGGAGCCTCTCTGTCCTAAGAAGCTGAATTCTTTTAACTTGTCAAAGAACAAGGCTCAGGAGCCGCTCACCGCCCGGCGAACAAGCAGCGCCCCTTCGTGTTCGACGAGATCTTTCGGCGTCTCGCCCAGAGAACTGATTCGCAAGCCGCCGGGAGCACTCGTGTCGCGCCAGATCATGACGATGCTGCCCGATTGCAGCGATGTGAACCAGTTCTCGAGCACATTCCAGATCCGCTCGCGCACGCCTTTGGACAACCTTGGGCCGATGTAGACGCCGGGCGACACCTCGAGCATGACGGAGCCAAGGAACCCTCGGTAGCGCATTTCGACGTTGCGGGTCACGATCATGCACAACGGCATGCTTAGGCCTCCTTGTGGTTCGGCTGCATGCTGGCTCCATCGGACGATACTGCCGACGCAGGCTCCGTCACCGAAATATCCCCGGCCGCCGGCGGGCCGAGCAGGTCCTTGATATGGTCAATCAGGCGCGGGATCACCGTGTCCCGACTAAAGATCTCGGCAGCGCGCCGCCGCACTTCGCGTTCCAGATTGTCGCCGGCATGGTGCGCGAGGTGCTTTGCGGCGCCGAATGCAATGGGGAGCGTCACGTCGCCACGGACGAGATCAGCGACGTCCAGTACAAACGACTGTCCGGAATCCTCGTGTACGAAGCCGAGCTGGGGAATCGTCGCAGTAGCAGCCACTGCAATAGCGGCCGCCGCCTCAACTGCGCTCGCAGCGTGGTTGATGGCCTGGTTGGCCAAGTCGGTTGCATTCGGATTGGCGCGGTCATAGCGACGCCCGCGCCAAGGCACACCGAAGCGTTGCGCGGTGAGTTCATAGAGCCGCTTGAGCCTTGCGCCCTCCATACCTCGCAGCATCTCGATAGTGCGTGCCTTAACCTCCTCGCCGAAGCGGATCGTGTACATGCGCCGCGCCAAGGCGACACGTTCTTTCGGGTCTGCCCAGAGGGTAACTTGCCTGCGCGCCAGAGCCGAGGTGTCGGGAAGCAGAGGCGGAGCGGTGTAGAACCGCACGCCGCCCTGCCCGATGGCTGCGAGCGCACAGCCATGGGCTGTGAGGATGCGGAGGGCATCGTGCGTTACCGACGAACCGGGGCCAAGTAGGATGATGGAAACGGATTGGTGCGGCAGCTGATAGTCGCCGGCGTCGAGTGCGCCACCGCCAGAGCAAACGAATCGCAAACATCCGTCCTCGACCTCCAACCGCCCGCGTTCGAGAAAGATGAGCCCGTGCCGGTCTGCGTGGGGAACACGGGCCCTGTCAAGGCCAAGACGACCGAGGAGCATAGGAGCTACCTCCTTCCGAGCGGGCGCAGTAGAAGCATACCGAAGCCAAAGGCGCGGTGGCGGCCGATGCCGCGGGCAAGGAGCCTGTGAAATGCGTCGGGGTCGCTGACGGTCAGCGAGCCATGCATGACGGCGTCTGGCGAGCCGCCCTGCTCTCCCTCGACGCCGCGCTTGAGCAGGCCGACGGCTACGAGATCGCGGCGCCGGGAATCGGCCGCATCGGCGCCAAGCTCCGCTTGCCTTGGCCGCAGCAGCATAGCGCGGCTGAGCTTTTCCAATCGAAACGAGCCCGGCTCGATGCGGGCAGCATCACCGAAACGGGCGGTAAGCCAGTTGCGGTAGACGTCCTCGCGCTTGATTTCGGGGCGCTCGAAGCGAGGGCGCGGCTCAGCGTCGAGGGCTGCGAGGAATGCGTCTTTCTCGCGCGAGCGGCGGCGGTTGCCGTCGCGGTCCTGCCGAACGGTCGGCCGGACGCGCACCTCGAAGCCGAGCCTCTGCCCGACCTCGAATGACGTGGGCACAGGCTTGTGAGCGAGTTCTTCGACCGCAAGCGCCTGGTAGGGGCGGGGGTCACATTCGAGGCGCGCGCGATCGACAAGCTTTGTCGGGTTGGCCAGCGTGTAAGCGAGAAGCTGGACGGAGCATTCCGGATATTCTCTGCGGCGAAGGTGCTTCGGCTGCTCGATCAGCCGGAACGGCTTTGGAGCAAGGTCGCCGAAGGCAGCAGCCAAGATCGCATGCCAGCCATAGCCGTCGTCATGACCTGGACGAATAATGTCGCGCTCTTGTTCTAGCATCCAGGCGGTCGCCTTTTGAACGTCGGGCCTTAGCTCGATCATCCAGAGAGGAGACTTGCTGGTCATGGCAGGGCCTCCTCAGAAAGCGCTTGGAAGTCGCTCGCGGGCACCGCGAAATGGTCGAGCCGGCTTTCTCCGGCATGGACGCCGGCACGCCAGTCGCGCACGTCGGCGACCATGCGAGAGTCACATTGCGCATCGCGCGGCCATTCGTCGGGTGGGAGTGCGAAGCGGATCTTGCGGTCCTGGCTCATGCGCTGGTCGCGCTGTGCGAGCGGGGCCGCTTGCAGCGCGGCGAACACGGTCTCGGCCTCGACCGGCGGCTCGGCGAGGATCGGCCGAGAGGGCAGGCAGGGCTTGCGGCCAATGAACAAGGGGCGGGCCGGTGCCCGCAAGGCCACTTCGACCGCCGAGAGTGTCGGATCGACTTCTGCCGGTTCCAAGCGCAGCGCGATTGTGACGAGGGCATCGGCGCGGTAGTGACGATAGCGGATGTGCGGTGACTTGTAGGTATTGGCGCCGCCTGCGCGCCCCTCGGGCTGCCCGCGCGTGGTCCACCCCTTGTCGTTGGCGCAGAGCTGGGCAGTCTGGAAATCACGGAGCGCCGTGCCAGGGTGGTCGAGCCGCGCTCCCAATACGAGGCGGTCCTGCAGGGACTGATGGCGGTCACGCTCGCTGCGCTGCCAGCCGAGCGCGTTGGCGACAAGTCCGGTGACCATGGATCGGATCGGCAGGTCGAGGGTCGGCCCGTTGGCGTCGATCATGGTGCCACCGAAAGCCATCAGCGGCGCCTCGAACCTGAGGATGAGGTGCTTCGTCATGGCTCACCCCACCGTGTGGCTGGCGACGCGATCCCGGGCCCAGGCGGCCAGCTCATCGAGCGACTTGGCGGACGAGCCGGGAAGGGCCGCCTCCTCGATCGACACGTGGGCGCGCTGCGGCGGGTTGCCGTAGGCTTTGTCGATCTTGGTCAGGTAGGTGCTCATACTGGTGACCGCCGCGTCAACGCTCGCACCGCAGGGCTTGCGGTAGGCGTTGGCAAGCGTGCGCGGCTGCGCTGCGCCGGCCTCGATCAGCATCAGATCGGCGTAGGCGTAGGGCGCGGTCGCCCCCTTCTTGGCGCCGGGCGAGACGGTGGCGATGAGGTGAGTCAGGTGCTCGACAACCTTGCCGGCGAGGGCGGCGTCGCCGCCGAGGTTGGAGACAAGCAAGGGCACGTCGACGACGACATAGCCGTAGAAGAGGCCGGCGGTGAGCTCGGTGTCGAACAGGCCGCCTGCGCCCGATTCGCCCTCAGCGCTTTTCAGATCGTCGACGACCGTGAAGTAGTCAGACTCAGCCTGCTCGGCGTGGACGGTGAAAGCGTGGGCGACGTGGATCGCGGCATCGGTGTTAGCGTTCGGGTCGGAGGTGACCATGCGCCCGAAGAGTGCCGCTTCGAGGCCGGCTTCGATCGCGCCGCGGCGGGCTTCGAGCATGGCCTTGAGGTTGTTCTGCTCGCCCTTCTTGAACCACTCCTCGATATCGGCAGCGACCTTTTTGGCCGTGTCGTTACCCTTCTTCGAAAGGATCTCCCGAAGCCTCTTGTTCAGATACTCGATCTCAACGTCGCCGATCAGGAGCGCTTGCCGATCCTTGATCTCTTGCGCGTCCTTCTTGCCCGGCGTGTAGAGCAGGCGGGTCATAGTCTTCTCGGCAGCCTCGCGAGTTTCCTCGGTTCCGACGTCCGCCAACGCCGGCCTGATTTTTCGTTCGGGGATCTCGCGCGAACGGACCGCCATTGGCGCGCCAATTGTCTGCAACGACCAGGGCTCGCGCTTGATATCCTCCTCCGTCTCGCCCGGCTTGCGCCAGTGCCGCTTCAGGCATTGCGAGGAGATGCGCGTGCGGCTGGCGTCGCCGAACGGCAGGCGCTTGGCGAGGCCGCTGTCGTCACGGTTGAGCAAGGTGGCGGGATAGGAGGTGAGGAAATGGATCTGCAGGAAACGTGGCGCGGTGGTCATCGGGGTTCAATCCTTCGGTCTCGGTCGATAGGGTGAATGGAACCGGCGAGGTACTCAGGTCGTTCGCGACGATGAAGGCGAAGCGCGGTCGTCGCCCGACCTATCTGTCGAGCGCAGATAGGACTGCGCTACGCGGATGCGGACATTGTCGGCTTCTCGCGCCTTGTCTGGCCGGTCGTCGTAGAGGACGAGGTGGCAGAGATCGCGGTAGGGCAGCCGCTCGCCGCTCTTTGCGATGCGCACGGCGGTGCGCAGCGCCAGGTCCTGGAGGGCCGGGCCGCGCGCGAAAAGGAGCATATCGAGGCGCTGCTCGCTGACCCCGATTGTCTTGAGCGTTTCACCCAGGCCGGCGGCGCGCAAGGCGTCGGGCCTCTGCGCCATTATGGCCACGGCGCGGGCCCAGCGGCGGACGATGTCCGGACCCATCTCATAAGCGCCCGCGCGGGCCATGAGGCGATAGAAGGCGGCCGGTGGCAGAGCGTGACGGCGCATCCGGCGCAGGGCCGCAAGCTCGCCCGTTGCCTCGGCCTTGTGAAGCAGCCGCAGCTCGGTCGCAATGCGTTCAATCAACGATTTCTTCTCGCCGGGTTGCTCGCCCCCGTCGGGCGGAGCTTCATCTTCAATGTCGTCATTCATGCTGCTGGTTTCCTTTTCAAGAGATCGGGGAAGGCGTTCACGATCGCGCCGTCGAGGAGGGTTTG
>JAGRKR010000509.1 GCA_020442225.1 Hyphomicrobiaceae bacterium
CGACCATCATCTTCTTGCCGCCGCCCAGCAGAGCGGGGGTGACGTAGAAGCCCAGCGAATAGATGAAGACGAGGATCGAGGCAGCGAAGACGCCGGGCAGGGTCAGCGGGAACCAGATTCTCCAGAATGCGGTCATCCGGCTGGCGCCCAGCCCGCGCGCGGCGGCGACAAGGCGCGGATCGATCGACTGCATGCTCGAATAAAGCGGCAGGATCGCCAGCGGCAGCATGTAATGCACCATGCCGACCAGCACCGCGAATTCGTTCCACATCAACGGCAGTGGTCTCTCGATCAGCCCCATCCCGATCAAGGCCTGGTTGATCAGCCCGTCATTGCGGAGCAGCGCGAACCAGGAGAAGGCGCGCACCAGAACCGAGATCCAGAGCGAGACCACCACCCCCATGAACAGGAGGCGTCGCCGCCGCTCGTCGACGCTCGCGATCACATAGGCGACGAAATAGGCAAGGAACAGCGAGATCACCGTCGAAAGCACCGCGATGCGCAACGTGGTCCAGAGCATGCGCTGAACCGAGCGCGACCGTGCCAGGTTTTCGAAATTGCTGATCCCCGGCTCGGGCAGAGTCACGCTCATCCAGAGCACATGGCTGATCGGGTAGAAATAGAAGGCCGCCATGGCCAGCAGCGCGGGCGCGATCAGCAACCAGTATCTGAACATGGGATTGGCAAAAAGTCGCAAGGCCTGGTTCCGGGTTCCGGTTCGCTTGGCGGAGGAGAGGCGGGAAGCGGGTCTTCAGACCGCGTGTCCTGCCGGCCCCCGGAAGGGCCGGCAGCGTGATGAAGCCGGGCGGAAAGCACCGCCGGCGGGAGCAGCCGCTCAGGAGGCGATCCGGTCGAGGAATTCCTGATAGACGCGGGTGTGGTTCTCGAAATACCACTGTGCGTCGATCTTGGCCTGGACCGCGGTGTTGGCCGGATCGGTCGGGTTAGCCGCCTTCATCGCGTCCGGCACCAGGGCCGCGCCTTCGGGATTGGCCGGGCCGTTGCCCATCTTTTCCAGCAGATAGATCTGCTCGGGTGCGCTCTGCATGGAGGCGATGGCGTGGAAGGCTTCCTTGCCGGCCGGATTGCCCTTCGGCACCACCCACAGGCCCGGCTGGAGAAGACCGTTCTCGAACGTGTAGTCGATGCGGCTTTCGGTCTCTTCCTTCAGCATGTTGGCGCGGGTCGACCACAGGAAGCCCATGACGCATTCGCCGTCGCGCAGGAGGCTCTGGCTTTCCGCGCCCGAGGACCAGAACAGCAGATGGTCACGGATGCTCTCGTACTTTGCCATCGCCCGCTCGACATCCAGCGGATAGAGGTCAGCCGGCGCCACGCCATCGGCCAGCAGCGCCAGTTCCAGCATCGCCTGGCTGTCCTTGCGGATCATGCGGCGGCCGGGGATCTTCTCGATGTCGAAGAAATCAGCGGCGCTCGGCTGGCCCTCGATCTTCGAGGTGTCCCAGGCCATGACCGAGGAGAAGAAATAGTTCACGACGCCGAGGTCATAGGCGAAGCCGTCGATCACCTTCGACTTGTCGACGATCTCATAGTCGATCTCCTCCAGCGCACCCTTGGGGCCGAGATCGGCGATGGTGGTGACGCCGGCATCGCAGATGTCCCAAGTCACCGAATTCGACTGCACCATGGTCAGGATCTTGCCGTTCACGGGGCCGGAGCCGTCGATCACCAGATTGCCGCCTTTGGCGTTGAAGGGATCGGCGAAGGCCGTCTGGAACACCTCCACCGCGAGGCCGCCCCAGTTGACCAGCACCACTTCGGGCCGACCTTGGGCGAAGGCGCCGCGCACGCCAAGCGCCAGCGGCGCGACCCCGAGGGCCAGCGCCGAGCGCAGGATTGCACGGCGGCTCATCCCGCGCGCGCGCTGTTCATGCATGATCTCTGCGTAATCCTGGGCGAAGCTTTGCTCTTCCATTTCGGTTTCCTTGTTGTTGACTAAGGGACGGACGGATCAGCTTGCCGGAAAATGCAGGGCGTCCTTGTCCTGCCAGTCCAGCGTGACGACATCGTTTTCCTGCGGGACATAGCCGGCGTCGCGCAGCGTGAGCGTGAAGCGCAGCGCCGTGCCGCACTCGGTTTGCGCGGTGTAGCGTATGTCGGAGCCGTGATAGTCACGATCGGTCACCCTGGCGCGGAGGCGACCGTCGGCCTCGGCCCCTCCGGCCAGCATCAGCGCCGGGGCGCGCAACGCTAGCACGCCGGGCCTCCCGCTCAGCCCTTCGGGCAGGAAATTCTCGACCCCGAGGAACTCCGCGACAAAGCGATTGGCGGGACGGTCGTAAAGCTCGGCGGGGGCGCCAAGCTGCTCGATCCGCCCGTCCTTCATCACCGCGATCCGGTCCGACATGGACAGCGCCTCGCTCTGGTCGTGGGTGACATAGATGAAGGTCAGGCCGACGGCGCGATGCAGCCGTTTCAATTCGGTCTGAAGCTGGCCGCGCAACTGGGTGTCGAGCGCGCTGAGCGGCTCGTCGAGCAGCAGCAGATGCGGGCGGAACACGATGGCGCGGGCAAGCGCCACGCGCTG
>JAGRKR010000510.1 GCA_020442225.1 Hyphomicrobiaceae bacterium
AGCACGTCTGCCCCGGTGAGCCGGTTGAAGAGGGTCGACTTGCCGGCGTTGGTGTAGCCGACGATGGCCACGATGGGATAGGGCACGCGACGGCGCCCGATCCGGTGCAGCTCGCGCGTGCGCACGACGCCGTCGAGCTCCTTGCGGATGGCGACGATACGCTCCTGCAGCAGCCGGCGGTCGGTTTCGATCTGCGTCTCGCCGGGACCGCCGAGGAAGCCGAAGCCGCCGCGCTGGCGCTCCAGATGCGTCCAACTCCGCACCAGCCGGCTGCGCTGATACGTGAGATGCGCGAGCTCGACCTGAAGCCGGCCCTCGCGGGTGCGCGCCCGATGGCCGAAGATCTCGAGAATGAGGCCCGTGCGGTCGATGACCTTGGCCGACCACGCGCGCTCCAGGTTGCGCTGCTGTCCGGGCGTGAGCGCCTGATCGACGATGACGAGATCGACTTCGCTCGCGGCAATGTCGTCGCCGAGCTCTTTCACCTTGCCCGAGCCGAGCAGCGTCGCCGGCGACGGCGTCGCCAGGGGAACCAGCAGAGCGGCGACGACCTCGAGATCTATAGCCGTCGCAAGACCGATAGCCTCGCTGCGGCGGTCCTCGAGCCCGCGCTGGGTTGCCTCTCCCCCTGATGCGGCGGACGTGCGCGCGAGCCGTGCCCGCGCTCCGGCGGCGTAAGGCACGACCACGAGCGCCCGCGTCGTTTGCCGCCCGCCCGTCTTCTCCGGTTGCGCCTCTCGTGGCAGCGAGCGGCGCTGCGTACGCTTCGAATTCTTGCGTTGGGCCAGGCTCTTATCCTGTAGCGGTGTCGCCCTGCTCGCCCTCCATCAGATTGACGGGCTGGCCGGGCATGATGGTTGAGATCGCGTGCTTGTAGACGAGCTGGGAATGACCGTCACGTCGAAGAAGTACGCAAAAGTTGTCGAACCAGGTGACGATACCCTGAAGCTTCACACCATTGACCAGGAAGATGGTGAGAGGCGTCTTGTTCCTGCGAACATGATTGAGGAACGTATCCTGCAGGCTTTGTGCGCGTTCCGCTGCCATTCTTTTTGTCCATTGCAGTTCGTTGGTGACGGCCAAGGCGACGAAGACGGAACTTTAGACCAAAGCGTTCTAATTTACACCAGGATATGTAGGGGTCTTTCGCCGAATAATTGCAGGACGGAAAACGCCACGTCACGGCGCGTATGAGGCGCTTCGGGCGGACCTGCTGGTGGCGGCGATGCCCACGGGGTCAGGGCGCGATCTCGGCCACGGAATGGAATTCCGCCCGCAGCTTGCGCGTGAATGGACCGGGCTTGCCGTCGCCGATGGTCGTCTCGTCAATCCGGACCACGGGCATCACGGTATTGGTGGCTGACGTGATGAAGGCCTCGCGCGCCTGCTTGGCCTCGGCGACGCTGAAGGGCCGCTCGACGAGCTCCATGCCTTCGCGGCCGAGGAGGTCGATGACCGTGGTGCGGGTTACACCCCGCAGAATGCCGCGATCCGCCTGACGGGTCACGAGCCGGCCGTCGGCATCGATGATCCAGGCGTTGCTCGAGGCGCCTTCGGTCACCTTGCCGTCGCGGTCGACGAGCCAGGCCTCCTTGCCGCCCTCGGCCTTGGCGGCCTCTTTGGCCAGCACGGACGGCAGCAGCATCACGGTCTTGATATCGCAACGCCCCCAACGGATGTCCGGCATGGTCTTGACGGCGATGCCGACGACGGCCTGCGCCTCGACCTTGGCCATGGACACGCTGCGCGCCAGACAGACGAGCGTCGGCGACAGGCTATCGTTGCCGGAATAGAGGAAATCGCGCGGTGCGACGCCGCGGGAGACCTGAAGGTAGAGAATGCCGTCGCGGACACGGTTGCGGCGCACCGTCTCGCGCATGACCCGCGCCAGGGCGGCGGCGCTCATGGGCATGGCCATGTCCAGCTCCTTGAGCGAGCGCGCGAGGCGGGCGATGTGGCGTGTCTCGTCGACGAGATGCCCCTTCGCGACCTCGCAGACCTCGTAGACGGCGTCGCCGAACTGGAAGCCGCGATCCTCGGCATGCACCGAAGCCTCGCCCCAGGGGGCGTATTGCCCGTCGACATAGATCACCCGGCTCATGAAACTCCGCTCCCGCTTGCCTCGGCTGCCGCTCACGCGGGGCCGTTCGGGGCCACGTGAGAGGCACAGGAGTAGCGCGGATCGGCGGGCCTCGGCAACCCGCCATCGCAGCGCCGGAGGATGGCAGGTCAGAAATACTCGAGGCCGACCCGGAACATCTGTTCGACCTCGCGGATATGACCGGCGGCGGCGAACAGCACGGCGCGATCGCGGGCCTCGATGGTCGTCGCGCCCGTCGCCGGCAGGACCGTGCCGTTGCGAACGATGGCGCCGAACCTGATCCCCTCGGAGTGCTTGAGCTCGCGGATCGGCTTGCCGACGACGGGCGCCGTCTCCAGCGCCTCGGCCTCGATGAGCTCCCCGGCGCCGTTGTGCAGGGAATGCACGCCCCGGATGCGGCCGCGACGGACGTGCTGGAGGATGCGCGACACGGTGATCGTGCGCGGATTGATCTGCGCGTCGATCCCGACCGCGCGCGCCATGTTGGCGTAGGCCTGGTTGTTGATGAGACAAAGGCTGCGCTCGCAGCCCATCTGCTTGGCGAGAACGGAGGCGAGAACATTCACCTGGTCGTCGTTGGTGAGCGCGACGAAGCTGTCGGCGCTCTCGACATCGGCCTCCCGCAGCACGTCCTCGGAGATGGCGCTGCCGTTGAGCACGACCGTGCGCATCAGGCTCTCGGCGGTAAACTCGGCGCGCGGGCGGTTGGCCTCGACGATCTTCACGCGCATGTCGGTGTGCCGCGCCTCGATCTCGCGGGCGACGTAGAGGCCGATGTTGCCGCCGCCGGCAATGACGATG
>JAGRKR010000511.1 GCA_020442225.1 Hyphomicrobiaceae bacterium
GCTGGTGATCGTCGGCATGATCGATGCGTCGGCGATGCGCAGGCCCTCGAGCCCGTGTACGCGCAAGCGATCATCCACTACGGCCAGAGGGTCCTGACCCATCCTGCAGGTGCTCGTCGGATGATAGATCGTTTGGCTTATCCTGCGGGCGCTGTCCAGCAATTCGTCATCGGATACCGGTGCGTTGTCGGGAACGCGCTCGCGCACGACGAAGGGGGCGAGCGCGCTGGTCCGCGTCAAGGCCCGCGCATAGCGCATGGCGCGGACGGCGCAATCCTGATCGGCGGTGGCCGACAGGTAATTGGGCGTGATGCCCGGGTGGCTGGCGGCGTCCGGGCTCTTGATGTGGATGTGGCCGCGGCTCTCGGGCCTGAGCTGGCACACCGACAACGTGATCCCCGGATAGGGATGCATGTTGATGCCGGGCTTCTCTGCGCTCAGAGGTTGGAAGTGGAACTGGATGTCCGGCGTCTCCAGCCAGTCCATCGAACGGGCGAAGATGCACACCTGGCTCGCTCCGAGGCTCATGGGGCCTTTGCGCAGCAGCGCGTACTGCACGCCCATGGCCAGGCGACGGGGCAGGCTGTTGATGGCGTTGTTCAGGGTGGGGACGTTGACCTCGTAGACGAGGCGGATCTGCAAATGATCCTGTAGGCTCTCGCCCACGCCTGCCAGCGCATGGTGGACCGGGACGCCGGCCGCTGAGAGGATGTCGCCCCGGCCGATGCCCGAGAGCTCGAGAAGCTGCGGTGAGCCTATGGCGCCGGCCGACAGGACCACCTCTCCGCCTGGCCTCAGCCGCGCCGTGCGGGGCTCGCCGTTGCGCAAGTAGGCGACGCCAGCGATGCGGCGTGGCGCATCGTCGGCGAACACGAGGCGCTGTGCGTGGCTGTGGGTGACGATCTCGAGGTTTCCGCGCGAGCGCGCCGGCTTCAGGAAGGCCTTGGCGCTGGAGCAGCGCAGCCCGTTCCGCGCCGTCTGCTGGAAATATCCAGCGCCCTCCTGGCGTGCGCCATTGAAATCGTCGCTCCGCGGCACGCCCATCTCGACGGCTGCCGCGATGACCGCCTCGGAGATGGTGCTTGCGGCGCGCATGGTGGAGACGGCGAGGCCGCCTTCGGCGCCGTGATGCTCGGAGGCTCCGAGTTCGTGCCGCTCGGAGCGCTTGAAAAGCGGCAGCACGTCGTCGTACCCCCAACCCGAGTTGCCGAGCTGGGCCCAGGTATCGTAGTCCTGGCGTTGGCCGCGAATGTAGAGAAGGCCGTTGATCGAGCTCGAGCCGCCGAGTGTCTTGCCACGGGGCCAGTCGAGCGAGCGCCCGCCTAGGCCGGGATCCGGCTCGGTCTTGTAGCACCAGTCGGTCTTGGGGTTGTGCAGCGTCTTGAAGTAGCCGACGGGGATGTGGATCCAGGGGTTGGTGTCCCGGCCGCCGGCTTCCAGGAGCAGCACGCGGATGCCCGGATCGGCCGACAGCCGATTGGCGAGTACGCAACCGGCGGAGCCCGCGCCCACGATGATGTAGTCGTAGTCCATCAGACCTTGTCCGGCTGGGCAGGCGCCACGTAGGGCAGTCGCGCGCGCGCCTTGGTGTCGGCGGCGCCGGCGTTGCGGATGTAGCGGCGGTCGTCATCGAGGCGTACGAGGTGCACGTAGGTGGGGTCGCCGCGCGTCACATGATGGATCATCAGGCGTCGCTGCTGGTCGGCGGCGATGTCGTGGTAGAGCCGCTCGGGATCCCAGTCCGCGAAGGCGATGGCCTCGAGCTCGGCGACGAGAGCGGCATGCTCTGGCCTGTCGATCAGGTTGTCCAGTTCGCGCGGGTCCAGCTCGACGTTATAGAGCAGGCGGTCCTTGCCCTCGAGGTACATGTATTTCCAGGGACCCTTCTTGACCATGCGGCTCGGGCCGGTCGAGCCGTCGGCGGCGAACTCCGAGATGGCGATGTCGCGAAGCGTGGTGGTGTCGCCGGACAGTGCAGGAACCAGCGACTGGCCGTCGACCGGATCGACGTAGCCGTCGAACGGGGAGCCGTTTGCGAGATCGAGGAAGGTCGGCATGAGATCGACCAGCGAGACGTTCTCCTTGATCCGGCGGGGCTGCCAGCGGGCTGGCGCGTGCACGACGAGGGGAATGCGCGCGGCCCACTCGAAGAAGTGCTGTTTGAACCACATGCCGCGCTCGCCCATCATCTCGCCGTGGTCGGCGGTGAGCACGACGATAGTGTTCTCGGCAAGGCCGGTGCGACGCAGCGCGTCCAGCAGCATGCCGATCTTGTCGTCGATGTATGAGATCATGCCGTAGTAGGCGTGGCGCGCATTGCGTCGGTGTGCGTCGGTCACCGTGAAGAGGTGGCGGGCCTGGCAGTAGTGCAGGTTGCGGCTCAAGTGGTCCTTCTCGTCGAGCGGAATTTCCGCCACCGACGGCAGCTCGATGGCGTCATGCTCGTAGAGGTCCCAGTACTCCTGGGCGATGACGAACGGCGAATGTGGGTGGGTGAAGGAGACGGTCAGCATGAACGGCTGATGGTCGGGCGCGCGGGCGAGATCATAGATCGCCTGGGCGCCGTGGTAGGCGACCTCGTCGTCGTAGTCCATTTGCAGGGTGCGGATGCAGGGGCCGGACTCGATTACGGGCGCCATGGTGAGGTTGGTCGGCCGGTATTCCCGGCCTTGCGACCAGTCGACCGTCCAGGCGTAGTTCGCGGGATAGATCTCCGTCGTCAGTCGTTTCTGGTAGCCGTGGAGCTGGTCGGGGCCGA
>JAGRKR010000512.1 GCA_020442225.1 Hyphomicrobiaceae bacterium
GATCGCCGCGCGATAGTTCGCGGACAGCCAGTCGGCCGCTACTTGTTGTAGTTCGTCGACCTGCATGGCCGCACGGAGAATCGAGCGAACGTCCTCGTGGCTGACAGAGCCGGCGTCGAGAACCGCTCGATGGTCAGCGACGCTTCCGATCCCGGCCTCCGGCTTCGTTACCCTGCGGCTCTTCGAGACAACAGAGCGGGCGTTGCTGAGGCCCGCGAATCGAACGTAGCTTCCGACCGGGAGGAAGCGGAAGCCCTTGACACCGCGGTAGTCGTCACGGACGTCGAGGGTTGTGGCGCCGTTCGGCCACGTGACCTTGTCCTCGTTGAGGAGATGAGTGAGGAGCTCGACATGGAGGTGATCGAAGGTGACGACGCGATGCGCTGGCCGGATACAGTTCGCGCCCCAGCGGACTTCAATGCGGCGGCGCAGCTCGGCCGCCGCAGCCCTGTTGAAGGTCAGGCCGAGCACACCGCGAAGGTCTCCCGCTTGGTATCGCTGGTAGCCGTATCGCTCCGCCGCGATCGTCGTCTTGCCGCTGCCGGGTGCCGAGAGGACGTTGACGAGTCGGTCAGGAGCGGCCGCAGCAAGTACCTGGGCATTGGTTAGCTTGACCATTGATGGGCTCAGATGAGGTCGTCCACGGAAGTCGAGTTCGGTTCCGTGCCGTCGTAGAGCCAGGTGAACATCTCACTGATGTGACTCGGCACCACGACGGAGTTCAGGTTCTTGTCGATCAGCAGCGCCAACGCGAGGGCGAACTTGCCCTTGTGCTTCGGGTGCTTCACAAAGAACTGGTCGACGGTCTCGGCCGTTACGGTTGCTGGCTCATCGAGCTTGCACCTCGTGAAGGCGCTCTTGATGAGTTCCTCGTTCCCATCGACGAGAGAGGGTTCCAGCGTCGGCCGGGACCAATAGAAGCGTGCCGACTCGTGGTCGAGCTTCGAGTGCCATGCCGGTGGTTGAGCTTCAGGCAGCGGTGCGCCGCGCAGGTCCGTGTCGGCCACGGCGGCGACGCGGGTGACGAGTTCGTGGCCAGGCGTCGCGAGAAGGCGGATCGGCCATTGCCCCACTTTGTGGCCGACAGGAAGGATCGCGAGGGAGTCGACGAAGCCAATACGTCGAGCGTCGCTACCTGCCCACGCGCGTCCGAGCAGTCTGAGGATGCTGGCCTCTGTGACGCCCTCGACAATGAGGACTCGGTCGGCAAACAATGCGGCTGACCGTGTTGCGTCGAGGTGCAGTCGAGTCTGCTGGAACAGCTGAGTCTTGAGGTTCTCGCTCAGCGGAAGGTCTGCGAGTCGACGTGAGAGTGTGCGGTTGTCGGCGTCCTTTCGTACGACGACAAGCTCCTCGGGATCGCAGGCGGCTGCGAGGTCCGCAGAGTGCGTCGTCACGATGACCTGGATGTCTGGGCGATCTTCCACCAGGGCGCGCAGATAGCGGACGAGGCCGTACTGGAGCTGTGGGTGGAGGTGCGCTTCTGGCTCCTCGATCAAGACCGTCGCGTGGAAGAGCTCGGGGTAGAACGAGTCTGCATCGGCATCCGCAGCATCTGCTGTCTGAGCGAGCCTTTCCCGTGCAGCCTCGGCAAGCTCATTGTCGGCCGCCGCAGACTCTGACCCTGCGCCGTCGTCTGTCTCTCCGCCGCCCGGCGGATCGTCAGGAATCGGCGTGCTTCCTGCATCGGGGATGCCGGCGAGAGTGACGGCGATGTGAAGCAGGTTCACGTAGCCCAAGCTCGACACCTGCAAGCGCCGGGCGGTCGCGCGGTCTGGGAGTAGCGCGACGAGCATCTCGAACACTCGGGCGAGGTAGGTGTCATCGACGGTCTGCGTCCCGACGAATGCGTGATGCTCTTGGACTCCTCCGCTGATGATCCTGAGATTCTCGGCGATGCGGTCTTCAACGTTCCCCACGAGTGGGTGGTTGGTGAGAGAGCTGAGCATCCCTTCGGCTTGGGCTCGCAGCGATCGAAGCCCGCCGGTTTCGGGATGTCTACGTTCGTCGGCGCGGAGCAGTTCGAGGAGGATACGTGCGTCTCGCCGTGAGAGATCGTCGACCGGGTTCCGCAGCGCCGGCAGGTGTACGAGCCGGATGCTGTCGTACTCGGCGGCCGGCTCGACGGGCCGCCCCGCGCGAACCTGACCGAGCGAGCGTTCGAGGGGACGGCCCCATCGCGGTGCGGCGAGTCCCTGTCTCTTTCGATACTGACCAAGTGCACCTTCGCGAGACGCATCGGCTTCGAACTCGTACTCGACGCGGACCGCCCTCGGAGTGGCGCCCAACGCGGTTGCATCGATAGGTGCGAGCCGGGGGAAGCTGCGCGGATGAGCCAGAGCGATCGCCTCGTTGATCGTCGTCTTCCCCGAGCCATTGGCACCGAGGATCAGAGAGAAACGTCCGCTCAGCTCACAGACGATCGGTGCGTTCGCGGACGCACGGTATCCCTCGACTTCGATGCGTTTCAGATGCATGCGCTACCTGCTCAGCTCTTCTCGAAGCCGGAGCTGGGGTCGAACTTGAGGACTCGGGCGTTCTCGCCAATGGTGCGGACCTCGGACTCGTCGAAGCCGTCGGGCTTGGTGGCCTGAATGTCGATGGTGATGTCGAGCCGCGCGCCTGCTCCGGCGAGCCGGTCGATCACTTCGCGGGTGACGTTGCCGATG
>JAGRKR010000513.1 GCA_020442225.1 Hyphomicrobiaceae bacterium
GTGCTGCGCGAGATGGAGGCGGAGAGGATCGAACTGCCCTCGGCCATTCTCGCCGCGCGCATGCTCATCCTGACCGGATGTCGGCTCAACGAGATCATGACGTTGAAGTGGACATACGTCGATCTGGCCGAGCGCGTCTTGCGCCTGCCGGATTCCAAGTCCGGCGCCAAGGTCGTCCATCTCGGCCAGCCAGCCGTCGAGCTGCTCCGCGACGCCCAGCGCATCGACGGCAACCCGTGGGTCATCACCGGCACCCTGCCGGGCAAGCGCCTGAACGATCTCCAGCCCTTCTGGCAGCGCGTCCGCGCCCGCGCCGGTGTCAAGGACGTCCGCATCCACGACCTCCGCCACACCTTCGCATCGACGGCCGTCGCCTCGGGTCAGGGACTGCCGATGATCGGCAAGCTCTTGGGCATACGCAGGTCCAGACCACGGCGCGCTACGCTCATCTCGCTGCCGAGCCGGTGCGGATGGCGGCGGACGCGGTGGCGCAGAACCTCAGGCAATCCTTGGGATAATTGCGCAGAACTCGGTGGGTGCCCTCGCGACTGAGCGCCCACCTTTCAGTCAGAGACCGAGCCATCGCGGAAGCTGCGCACACAGCCCTAAGATGCAGTAGAATCATCTACAGCAGATTTCTTCATTGACAGCACGTTTACGCGCACCTACCTTCTGTAGCGAAGCTTACAGAGGATTTTCGATGCGCCTCGCTGACGCCTGCACCATCCACACCGGCTACACGGCCCGCGGCAGACTGGAGCCGGCGGCAGCCGGGGGCGTACTGGCAATTCAGTTGCGAGACATTTCCCCCGAGGGCCTCGTCGATCCCGAGCAGCTCACCCGCGTCCAGTTGGACGGCCTTGCCGATCGGTATTTCGTCCGCACCGGCGACGTGGTGTTCCGCTCGCGCGGTGAGCGAAACACGGCCTCCGCCCTGGACGAACGCCTGCAGGAACCCGCCCTTGCGGTACTCCCGCTGATGGTGCTGCGTCCGAAGCGTGAGGTGGTGACGCCGGAGTATCTGGCGTGGGCCATAAACCAGCCTCCCGCCCAGCGCCATTTCGACAGCGCGGCACGCGGCACCAACATCCGAATGATCCCGCGATCCAGCCTCGACGATCTCGAACTCGATGTCCCGGACATCGAAACTCAAGGAAAGATCGTCGTGGTCGATGCACTGGCCGAGCGGGAGCGGGAACTCACCCAGCTCGCCGCCGACACACGAAGAAAGATGATCAGCCTGCTCCTCGTCGAACGAGCGAACAGCATGCGCACCAAGACGAGGCAGGAAAGGACGTCCAAATGACCGACCAACTCACTCAGCAGCAGGTCAACCAGACGGCCTGGGCCGCATGCGACACCTTCCGGGGCGTCGTCGATGCCGGACAGTACAAGGACTACATCCTGGTGATGTTGTTTCTGAAGTACATTTCCGACCACTGGAACGATCATCTCGAAACCTATCGCAAGCAGTATGGCGGGGATGAAACCCGGATTAGGCGCAGGCTGGAGCGCGAGCGCTTCGTCCTCCCTGAAGGCGCCAGCTTCTACGACCTCTACGAGGCCCGGAACGAGGCCAACATCGGCGAGCGGATCAACATCGCG
>JAGRKR010000514.1 GCA_020442225.1 Hyphomicrobiaceae bacterium
CATGGCCTGCACGTTGACGGCGGTTCCCCAGTCGTCGGGAATGCCGTGCAGCCGCCGATACGTGTTCGCGCGCGCGTTCTGCCAGGAGCCGAACACGGCGCCGATGGCGCCCCAGAGCTGATCGTGGATATCGTCCGGGAACGGCGCGCCGAGCTCGCCCTCGACGGCCTCCTTGTAGAGCTTGATGATCTCCAGCCAGTCCTCGGCCGTGAGATCGGTGTCGAGCGTCAGTCCGCTCAGGTTCTTGTGGTTCTCGAGAATGTCCTCGAACACGCCATGATCGACACCGAGCACGACGTCCGAGTACATCTGGATGAAGCGACGGTAGCTGTCGAGCGCGAAGCGGCGATCCCCGGAGCGATCGGCAAGCCCCTCGACCGTCGCGTCGTTGAGGCCGAGGTTGAGGATGGTATCCATCATGCCCGGCATGGAGGCCCGCGCGCCCGAGCGCACCGACACGAGCAGCGGATTGGCCGGATCGCCGAAGTGGCAGCCGACCTTGCGCCCCACCGCCTCCAGCGCCTCCTCGACCTGTTCCCGCAGTCCGTCCGGCAGCTTGCGCCCGTTCTCGTAGTAGGCGGCGCAGACTTCCGTCGTCAGCGTGAAGCCGGGCGGCACCGGCAAGCCCAGCGACGCCATCTCGGCGAGATTGGCGCCCTTGCCGCCGAGCAGGTCGCGCAGCTCGGCCTTGCCGTCCGTGCGGTCGGCCCCAAACAGATAGACCCACTTCCGGGATGCGGGGGGCTTTGGCGGTCGCGGGCTCATCGGGCGCCTCATTCTTCCTGCTGGTGCCGGGTAGGCTTCGACGTGTGATAGCAGCCGGAAGCGCGGCGGGGCAAAGGACAATATGCAGCGGCAGGCCGATATTTCCACTGCCACCGCGCCGCTGGACCCCGCCGGCAAGGCACAGTACAGGTGATCCGCCGTCGTCACCGCCGGACGTGAGCGCGACGGCGCGGAGCAGCGCCAAGCGTCTGCGCCGGCGTCCGCTGTCCCCCGGCCCGCTACAGATGCGCGAGGAGCCCGACATGAGCGATCCGCTCGCCGCAGTGCTCACCCACCTCGATGCCACGCGAGCCGCGGCGGAGGATCGGCTGATGGCGCTCGCCCGCATTCCGAGCATCTCCACCGATCCGACGCACGCACCCGCCTGCGCCGAGGCGGCGCGCTGGTGCGCCGGACGTCTCTCCGACCTCGGCTTTACGGCGTCCGTGCGCCCCACGACCGGTCACCCGATGGTCGTCGGCCACTGGCGCCCAGCGGCCGCCACGCCCCCCGTGCGCCACGTGCTGTTCTACGGCCACTANNCACTACGACGTGCAGCCGCCCGATCCGCTCGAGCTGTGGCGCGCGCCGCCGTTCGAGCCGAAAATCGAGCAGGACCCCGTCAATGGACCGGTCTTCGTCGGCCGCGGCGTCTCCGACGACAAGGGGCAGCTCCTGACCTTCCTCGAAGCCTGCCGCGCCTGGCTCGAAACGGCGGGCTCCCTGCCGCTGGCGGTGACGGTGCTTCTCGAGGGCGAAGAGGAGACCGGCAGCCCGAGCCTCGCGCCCTTCATCACCGCCAACGGTGACGAGCTGCGGGCGGATCTGGCGCTCGTCTGCGACACCGGGCAATGGGACCGCGACACGCCGGCCATCACCACCATGCTGCGCGGCCTCGCCGGCACCGAACTGGTCGTCAGGGGGTCGAGCCGCGACCTGCACTCGGGAATGTATGGCGGCCCTGCCATGAACCCCATCCGCGCGCTCGCGCGCGTCCTTGCGGCCCTGCACGACCGCGACGGCCGCGTGACCATCCCCGGCTTCTACGATGGCATCGTGCCCCCCTCCCCGCAGCAGAAGGCGCAATGGGATGGGCTCGGCCTCGACGGCGCCGCCTTCCTGGCCGAGATCGGCCTCGCTGAGCCCGCGGGAGAGCGCGGATACTCGGTGCTCGAGCAGGTCTGGGCGCGACCGACGGCCGAGATCAACGGTATCACCGGCGGCTACCAGGGGCCGGGCACGAAAACGGTGATCCCGTCGGAGGCCTCGGCCAAGATCACCTTCCGCCTCGTCCCGGGCCAGGACCCCGAACGCATATTGACGGCCTTCGACGCCTTCGTGCGCCGCGAGCTTCCTGCCGACTGCCATTACGAGCTTTCAGGAAGCCGCGGCAGCCCGGCCATCGGCTTCGCCACCGACGCGCCGCACGTGACGGCAGCCGCCGGCGCGCTCGCCGAGGAATGGGGCAAGCCGGCCGTGCTGATGGGCTGCGGCGGCTCGATCCCGATCGTCGAGACATTCCGCACGAGCCTCGGCATGGATACGCTGCTGGTCGGGTTCGGACTCGACGACGACCGCATTCATTCCCCGAACGAGAAATACAATCTCAGAAGCTTCCATAAAGGAGCACGGAGCTGGGCCCGAATCCTGGCCAGACTGGCCAGCGGCCCGGCCAGCTCCGGCTGACACCGGGACGAGAGCCCTGTCTTGGCGATTGCTGAGGCATGCGAATTGGCTATGCTCCGCGGCGAGAGCAAACGGCGGAGTGCCGCGAGGACGGAGGATGGTATGAGCGAGATGACGTCGTCACCACGTCGCTGGTTCACGATGATCGTGGCGCTGTTCACCACGGTGATGTTGACGTGGCCTGCCGAGGCGCAACGGGGTCCGGGCCCTGGCGGTCGCGCGCCCTACGAGCAGGGCGGCGGGCGCAACGTCGCGGGACGGTTCGATTATTATGCCCTCGTGCTGTCCTGGAGCCCGACCTACTGCGCCGGCCTCAGACAGGGCCGCACGGATCCGCAGTGCCACCGCCGAGACGGCCGGCGCTTCGCCTTCGTGCTGCATGGCCTGTGGCCGCAGCACGAGCGCGGCTGGCCGGAGTATTGTCCGACGCGCGACCGGCCGTACGTACCGCAGCGCACGATCGACCGCATGCTCGACATCATGCCGAGCTCGCGCCTCGTCATCCACGAGTACAAGAAGCACGGCACCTGCTCGGGCCTCGACCCCGACGGCTACTACGCACTGTCGCGCCAGCTCTTCCAGAAGGTGCGCATTCCCCCGCGCTATCAGCGCCCCAACGACCACCTCACGGTCGCGACCAGCGATTTCATGCGCGACTTCATGGAGGCCAATCCCGGACTGAAGCCCGACATGCTCGCGGTGTCGTGCGGCGGCCCCGGCAACCGGCTGCGCGAGATCCGCATCTGCTTCACGCGCAACGGCGCGTTCCGCTCCTGCGGCCGCAACGAGGACCAGCGGCGGTTGTGCTCTGCCAGCAAGGTGTATCTGCCGCCCGCGCGCACTGACGGCCGCCGCGCGCCGGATCGCCGCGACGGGCCGCGCGACTCGATACCACGCCCACGCTCACTTTGAGGGCGACGTCGAGGCGATCTCGCGAGCCGGAACACGGGGTGCACTGATCTCTGTGGAGAACCTGTGGACAGGCGGCTTTTGTGGCGCGCCTGCCACACGCTGCCTCTTGAACGCAACACTCGTCGCGCGCATGGTCTGTGAGAGTGCTTGAGTCGTCGCCAGTGGAGGCGAGACCATGCGAGCGGACTCCCGGATCGCACGCGAACACGCAGATGACGGCGTCGCCTCGGCGATCGCCCACGCCCTCGAACCCGCGGCGCAACTGAAAGTCGGCCCGCACGGTGAGCAGGCGCGTCATCCGACCTTGCGAGCTCACACGCCGGCGCGACGCATCGGCGCGCGCCTCGCCTGGGGCCTCGGAGGATTCGTGATCGGCATCGTCTGCTGGCACCTGGTCGGCTTCTGGACATTCGTGACGGCCACCGTCCTGCACGGCCCGGAGATCGCCCGCAAGCAGCCCTCCTTGCTCGCCCTCTCGGAGACGCGCCTCGAGCTCTCGCGCACGACGCCGAGCCCGACAGCGCCGACGCAGGCACAGCCGGTCGGCGCCTGCACGCATGCCGTGGTGGACCGCGCCAGTCGCATCGTGGCGCTCGTTCCCTGCCAGGCGCGCACCTTCCGTACCGGCGCACAGACGCCTGCCAGCAAGGGCGACCAGCTCGTCATCACGGCCCAACGCTGAAGCCACGCCTCCTCCGGGATCGTTCCGCGGATCGCGCATCTCGCGACAGAGTGTGCCCCGGACGTCCTTGCCCGCCGCCCCCCTCTTCCGCTAACACGACCGCATGCAGCGGGACGCGATCACGGGCCTGAGCTTCGCCGTCGGACAGTGCTGGACGTACCGGGCGCCGCCCGGCTTCGAGCACTCGCGTCTGGTGATCGGCGCCATCGTGACACACCACGCATCGCCCGATGTCGTCTGCGTCAGTGTCCTCAACGCTCCGCAGCGCCAGCCCGACGCCTCCATCATCGCCATTACCGTCCCTTTCCTGCCGCTGAGCGCGGAGGCCATGCGTCACACGGTGACCGCGCTCGCCGCGACCGATGCGCGCCCCGCCGAAGCCTTCCGGGCAGCCTATGAAGCGTGGCGGTCGGACCCGCGCGGCCTCAGCTACTTCTCGGTCCCCTTCGAGGGCTTTCTCGACCAGCTCGTGGCTCGCCAGATGGCCGCCATCGCCGGTGTCGATGTCGACAGCTTGCGCTGATCCCCGCCGGGCCGGCCCGGCCGCTCGCGCAACCTCCTCGCGGACAGCAGAAACGGCACACCCATTAACACGTTGGCAACGCCTGCCAGGGATACTGTCCCAGGGACGGGAAGTATTTGCGGTATCGGTAGGGGTCGTCGATGTTCCGACTTGCGCGAGTTCTCAGGGGCTTATGGGGTTTGATCGTGCGATCCGGCGCCGAACCCACTGCCGGCGCGACCGCAGCTGCTCTGCCGCCGCCCCCCGAAGCGCTCCCCGTCGTTACAAGCCTCGGCACCGCGCCGAAAACACCTGAGACACCCCGTACACACGACTACTACCTGGCCGCCCGCCTGCACTCCGTCGCCAAGCTCAATGTCCGCAAAGACAGGCCCCGGGCGAAGAACCGCCTCCACGCCGCGCATGGCGGGACACCACGTCCGCTGCGCCAGGACGAGCGCGCCAAGCGCGTCGCCTCCGTCGTGGTCTGGCGCGAAGAGCGCGTTCGCCGGCTCGACGCTCCCGCCCCGAGTGCGCCGAGCGGAAAGATCATCCGTCTCGAAACGTCGGCCCGAACCGTCGCCACCCGCCGCACGCGACTGGCGCAAGCAGCGTAGACGAACGGCGCTTGTAGCATCGGCGAACGCCCTGCGCCCGTCGCTGCCGACACGACCTCTCCGCATCCGCACCGAAACGTCCCGCCGGCGTGATTGTCATGGACCGCTGGGAGCCCGCAGCGTCGGCTATTTCACGTCGGCGACCTTGATGACGATCGGGTCCTCGATCAGGTGCGGGGCGAGCGGCTTCTTCGGCACGATCTGCGAGGGCGTAACAGCGCGCTCCTCGGCAGTGGCCGCGCGCCAGCCCCGACGCCCCGGCACCTTGTCGATGGCGACGGGATAGATCGTCACCCGGTCCGGCTCGAAGCTCATCCTCAGGAAGTGCTTGTAGTCCTTGATGCCGAGCGCGCCGAACGCGTCCCCACAGTGCATGTTGAACAGGATGGATGTCAGCGACCAGTAGAGCCCCATGATGAAGGCGCCGACGAGCCCGCCCATGAGGATCGAAACGACGGCATATGAGGCAAGGAAGGTTGCCTCGCCGATGGCGCCGGAGGGGCCGCCCGTCGCGCTGCCGGCCCGCAGAAGCAGGGCTTCCAGAGCGGCGACGAGCATGGTCGGCAGGAACGCGACCAGGTTCACGATCAGCAGCGCCGTCAGATGCATGGCGAAATGCGTCGTGCCGATGACGAGCTTGCCGAG
>JAGRKR010000515.1 GCA_020442225.1 Hyphomicrobiaceae bacterium
CCCGTGCGAGCCGGCGGCCGGCTCGCGTCTCATCCTGGAGACGCGAGGCCAAAGAGAAGATGGCAGCGCCGCCGCTGCCATCTCGATTCGCAAAGGACGGCTCCCCCGGTCCTAGCCGAGGGGCGTCAGACTAGGGGCGCTTCGGGGTCTGATAGGGCACTTCCTTCTGGAAGGGCTCCCAGACCGTCTCGTAGCCGACGAAGCCCTTTTCGGTCGGCTTCATCTGCCGGGTCACGAAATAGCGGGCGTTGCCGTCGGGAACCTTGGCGTTGGGCTTTACGTCGGCCATTCATCACCTCTTGTCGTTGCCGTATTCTGTCTGCCGCAAGCGGCGGTACGAAGACTAGTGAAGCAGCGCATCCGGCGCTGTGTTCAGGCTGCAAACGCTGTGCTTGCTCAAATCGGTCTCATGCGTAGCGACCCGGTGTCAACCCCTTCGACAATGGCGCCGCCCGCCTTCGTCTCCTCGTCGGTGGCGTCGCGCACGGTCAGCACCTCGAGCGTGAAGAGGACTTCCCGGCCGCACAGCGGATTGTTGCCGTCGACGGTCAGAGACTTGTCGTCCATCCGCGTCACCAGAAAGCTGCGCGTCTGGCCCTTGTCGTTCTCCATGAGAATGGAGGTGCCGACCTTGCGGTACTCCTCGGGAACGTTCTCGATGTGATCGGTGAACACCAGCGACTCGTCGCGGGGGCCGTAGATCTGGTTGCCGTCGATGGGCACCTCGATCACGTCGCCGGCCGACTTGCCCTCGAGCTGCTGGTGGACGAACGGAGCCAGGATCTCATTGTGCCCGTGCACATAGCCGAGCGGGAATTCCACACCGGTCAGCACGTGCCCTGTCTTCTTGTCGCTCACCTGGTAGATCAGCTCTACGAACTTGCCGTCGCGGACGGTGTCACTCATGTCGGACCCTCAACGGTTTGCTCAAAAGATGGAGGCGCCGAAAATCCGGACCTTGCCATCCTCATAGCCAAGCACGAGGCGGCCGAGCCACTCGCCCGGCTTTTTGGTGCTCCGCTGCCGGTAGACGACGGTCACATGCTCGCCACGGCGGATGACGCCGAGAAAGTCGGCATCCTCTGCGAGGTTCCTCGCCAGCTCGCTGTTGGCGAACTGGTGACCGACCACGACCTGGTTCATGGCGACGGCCAGATCCTTGGCGAAGTTCTTGACGAACTCTCCGTACTTGCCGTCGTTCGAGCATTTGACGAGGTCGCGCCAGAGCGGCTCGGCCAAGGCCTGAATCTCGGCGTCAGGCATATCGACGATATTCACGCGCATTCCCCTGCGCCGGACTTGCCAACCCTCAAGGGGCGCACCGGAAGTTCTTGCAACGGCATCTCGACCGTGCGGCCGGGCAGGGCTTCAGCATGAAGCCCCGCCCGGCGCGCCGGCGCTACTCGTTCTCCCCGACCAGGTGATAGCAGGGGGCCTTCTCCATCGTGTACTCGCCGGTCCGCGGATCGCGCCGGGACACGGTGAGCACATGCCAGTTCTCGTCGTCCAGCTTCATGGCGTCGCCGCGGTAGTAGTAGCCCGGCCAACGCGTTTCCTTGCGGAACATGGTGTGCTGCATGACGCACTCAGCGGCGCGGTGGCGGTGCTTGAGCTCCCACGCGCGCAGCAGCTCGTGAATATCCTTGGCCGCCAGGCTCTGGAGGTCCTCCTCCATGATCTTCAACTTCTTGAGGCCGATATTCAGGAGCTTCTCGTTCGTCATGTAGTTGACGGTGACGCCGCCGCAATACTCGTCCATCAGCTTCTGCAGGCGGTCGAGGCCCTGCTTCGGATTGATGTAGTGCGGGTTGACGTCGCCGGCGACGATCTCGTTGCGGTAGAGCTTGTAGTGCTGCAACGGCTTGTAGATCTCGTCCTTGCGGCGCCTGATCTGGTCCTCGGAGACGTAGATCCCCTGGGCCTTGCCATCGTCGATGTACTTGCAGGCGGCCTTCGCGGCGAGACGGCCCTCGGTGAACGAGCCCGACGAGAAGGCGTGCGGCGTGCCGCCCACCGCGTCGCCGGC
>JAGRKR010000516.1 GCA_020442225.1 Hyphomicrobiaceae bacterium
GTGATGGTGGTGGTGATGATCGTGGTGGTCGTGACCGGGCATGACCAGCGCTGACGTCAGCTTGCGCTCCATGGCCGCCTCCTGGTCGCCCTCGGCAACCAGCGCCATGATCTCGGCCCCCAGCATCAGGTCGTCGGCGCGGCCGAAATAATGCCGTCGCAGGCGCCCCTTGCGGTCGAAGATCAGCAGCGACGGCGTGCCCTGGAGCTCATAGGCCTTCATCGTCTGCGGCATGCCATTGCCGTTGGGCGCGTCGATGCCGATGGGAAAGCTCCAGCGATATTCCTTGATGAAGGCCGCCAGCGCCGCTTCGGTCATGGCCGCATGGTGCTCGAACACCGTGTGCAATCCGACGACCGCCACCTCGTCCTCGCTGAAGCGCTCACGAATGCGCTGCCCCTGCGGCAATCCGTGACTGACGCAGCCCGGGCACAGCATCTGGAAGGCGATGGCCACCACCACCTTGCCGTTGAGCCCGGCCAGCGACAGGGGGGCCGGGCTGTTGAACCAGCGCGTTGTCTGCCAGACGGGCGGCTCGTTTGGGTTGAGCATGCGACACCTTTCCGCCCCCGCTCGGGGCGCCGGAGGGCACTAGAGCCGCGTCCTGCCTCCGTCATTCCCACAAGCGGGACGGCGAAGGACACAGGCCGGCGGCGCGCGCCACGCTTACGCCCGCGCCCGACGCGACGCAAGAGGCGTGATGCGAGCGTCCCGTGGGCAGACGTCCGTCGTTGCGCGCGAGAGTTGACACGATCCCCCCGAGACGCCATCCCATCCCCCTCGAGACAGCCAGACCGAGGTGGCCATGCGACGATTCGAGCCCGACGCGACTGCTCATGCCGAGGAACGCGCGCGACTGAAGGAGATCATCCGCCGGCTCTCCTTCAAGGACAACGTGGAGATCAAGCTCGCCTCCGGCCGCACCTCGAACTTCTACTTCAACCTGAAGCCGACCATGCTGGACGCGGTCGGCGCGCATCTTCTCGGCCTGCTCGTCGGCGAGCGGGTGGCGGCCCTCGGCGGCGAGCTCGTCGGCGGCCTGGAGATGGGCGCAGTGCCGCTGGCGACCGCAGTGGCCACCGAGAGCGGCCGCAGCGCCCACCCCATCTCCGCCTTCTTCGTGCGCAAGCAGGCCAAGGAGCATGGCACGCGCGCGCTCATCGAGGGACTGCCGCCGGGCGCGACGCTCGCCGGACGCCGCGTCGTCGTTCTCGAGGACGTGACCACGACGGGCGGCTCCGCCCTCAAGGCCGTCGAGGTGGTGCTCGCCGATGGCGCCGAGGTGGCCGGCGTCGTCACGATTGTCGATCGCGAGGAAGGCGCCGAGGCGACGTTCGCCGCAGCGAACGTCACGTTCTCCCCTCTCTTTCGCGGTGGCGAGTTCCGTCGCTAGACTGTGACCTGCCCATCGCGGCGCCTCACGAGGACCGAGCATCATGGATTTCGTCTCGTCGCCGGTGACGCTGACCCTGATCGTGATCAACCTCATCGTCACGGGCTATGCCCTCTACGTCGACGACGGCTGGTTCGACCGCTTCGGCTTCCAGATCGACCGCGTTCTGCGCTACCGCCAGTATTATCGGCTGGCCACCTCGGGCTTCCTGCACGTCGACGCGTTCCACTTCATTTTCAACATGCTCACGCTCTTCTTCTTCGGGCGCGTGATGGAGCGCGTGCTGGGGCCGAGCGGCTTCCTCCTGCTCTATTTCGGCTCCGAGCTCGCCGCACAGATTTTCACGATGATCTGGCACCGCCGGCAGCCGGGCTATGCCGCCGTCGGCGCCTCCGGGGCCGTGACCGGCGTCGTCTTCGCGTTCTGCCTGCTGCAGCCGCTGGCCAAGATCTTCGTCTTCTTCATCCCCATCGGCATTCCCGCCATCCTCTACGCCGGCCTCTTCGTGCTGATCAGTCTCTATGCCATCGGCGATCCACGCACCCGCATCGGCCATGCCGCCCACATCGGCGGCGCCATCGGCGGCGTCGTCATCCTGGCGCTGCTGATGCCAGCCGCGCTGTCGATCTTCCTGTCGAATTTCATGTGAGGCGGCCGGACGCTGCCCACACGCGGGCGACGCATGCGGCGGACCACCCCTGTCGATCGCTCACAGGCTTGTGAAGACCTGGCGCGATCTGCGCCTGAAGACCCGCCGTAAACAATGCATCATCTCAAACAGGGAGATCATTATGAGAATGATGCGTCGTTTTGCTGCCGTTACGGCTGTTCTTCTCCCCATGAGCATGGCATCTACGGCTGCCTATTCTCAGGACATCGTCGATGTTGCTTCGAAAGCCGGAACGTTCAAGACGCTCGTCACCGCACTCAAGGCCGCTGATCTTGTCGATACCTTGAAGGGCGCCGGTCCGTTCACGGTCTTCGCCCCCACGGATGCGGCCTTCAAGAAGCTGCCGAAGGGCACGC
This sequence comes from Hyphomicrobiaceae bacterium, assembly GCA_020442225.1. The sequence goes on from JAGRKR010000516.1 coordinate 2,420, forward strand.
TCGCCTCGCTGCTGAAGCCCGAGAACAAGGCCGAGCTGCGCCGCATCCTCACCTACCACGTGCTGGCGGGCAAGGTGATGTCCGGTGACATCAAGGGCAAGAAGCTCAGCCCGAAGACCGTCGAGGGCAGCACGCTCGCCGTCGATGCCAGGAAGGGCGTCCGTGTCGGCAAGGCGAAGGTCACGAAGGCCGACATCGCTGCGTCCAACGGCGTGATCCACGTGGTCGACACGGTGATCCTGCCGCCGGCCAAGAAGACCGGCACGCACTGAGCCTTCGCCGACGCCCCTGAGAGGGTGGCATTCGGCAGAGTCCCGAGACGACGAAGGGAGCCTGGCGACACCGGGCTCCCTTTTCTCATTCCAGCAGGACCATGAGGCTCCCGCCACATCGCTGGCGCGAGCCCGGCACCTTTACTCCGCCGCCGCCTTCAACGCCGGAGCAGCCGCCCTGACGTCGGCATCGACGTGCGTCTCGAACTTGGCGAAGTTCTTGTTGAACATCTGCACCAGCGAGCGCGCCTGCGCATCGTAGGCGGCCGGATCTTTCCAGGTCTGGCGCGGATTGAGGATGCGCGGATCGAGGCCGACCAGCGCCGTCGGCACGGAGAAGCCGAACAAGGGATCGACGCGCATGCTCTGGCCACGCAGCTCCCCGGAGAGCGCCGCATCCAGCAACGCCCGCGTGACCTTGATCGGCATGCGATGACCGTCGCCGTACTTGCCGCCCGTCCAGCCCGTGTTCACCAGCCAGCAGTCGACGTTGTGCCTGGCGATGAGCTCGCGCAGCATGTTGCCGTAGGCACTGGGGTGGCGCGGCATGAAGGGCGCGNNGGCGCGCCGAAGCAGGTCGAGAAGTTGGGCTCGGGCTCGTTGCCCATGCCCTTCTCCGTGCCGGCGACCTTGGCCGTATAGCCGGACAGGAAGTGATACATCGCCTGGCTCGGCGTGAGCTTGGCGATCGGCGGCAGCACGCCGAAGGCGTCCGCGGTCAGCATCAGGATGTTGCGGGGATGACCGGCAAAGCCCGTGTCGCTGGCGTTGGCCATGTAGTGGAGCGGGTAGGCGGCCCGTGTGTTCTCGGTGAGCGAGCCATCGTCGAAGTTCGGCGTCCGCGTGGCGGCATCGACGACGACATTCTCGAGCACGGTGCCGAAGCGGTTGGATGCCGCCCAGATATCGGGCTCGGCCTCCGCGGAAAGGCGGATGGTCTTGGCGTAGCAG
>JAGRKR010000517.1 GCA_020442225.1 Hyphomicrobiaceae bacterium
TCGAGTCCTCTCCTGGGCACCATACGAGCGGGCGTGTCGCGCCCCGATGCAAGGGCAAGCCACGGCCCACCTCGATCTGTGACTCGGAGCCCATGATCGATTCGCCAATCGCTCCGGAGCTCGCCCCATGACCATCCATGTACACGACGGCGACTTGCCCGACGGCGTCGACCTCGGCTCTGCCGTGGCCATCGACACCGAGACGATGGGGCTGAAGCCGCACCGGGATCGCTTGTGCCTCGTGCAGCTCAGCGCTGGCGACGGTGACGTGCATCTCGTCCGCATGGCGCCGGGCGGCGGGCCCGCCCCTAATCTCGAGGCACTGCTCGCCGATCCGGAAATCCTCAAGATCTTCCATTTCGCGCGCTTCGACGTGGCCGCGCTCGCGCACCATCTCGGCGTGACGACCGCTCCGATCTACTGCACGAAGATCGCCTCGAAGCTGGCGCGCACCTATACCGATCGCCATGGCCTCAAGGACCTGGTGCGCGAGCTGCTCGGCATCGAGCTGTCCAAGGAACAGCAGAGCTCGGACTGGGGAGCCACCGAACTTACACCCCAGCAGCAGAGCTACGCGGCCTCCGACGTCCTGCACCTGCACGCGCTGAAAAGCAGGCTCGACGCGATGCTCGAGCGGGAGGGACGGATGGACTTGGCGGAAGCCTGCTTCTCGTTCCTGCCGAACCGCGCCGTCCTCGATCTGGTCGGCTTCGACGACATGGATATCTTTTCCCACTGAACCCACCGGCTTGTGACCGTCCGTGAGGACACGTGGTCGCAACCCCGCAAAGTCCCGGCTGGCAGGCGGAATCGCGGGCATGCCGGGCGTCCTCGGGAGCTGCTCCGGCCAAGCCGGCGATTTCACCGTTTACAGCCGTCCCAATCTGACCGAAATTTCCGCGCAAGTTGCCGACTCGGCAGCCGCTGAGTGACCGGCCACCGCCTGAGCCCAAGCAACCACGGCACGTGCAGAATGGCGATCGCGCTCGATACCGCAATTCCGAAACGGCGCGCGTCGACCCGCGAGCGGCACCTTGCGGGCGGCTACGACCGCAGCAAGGCCTTCCGCAGCGCCCGTCGGCACACCATGCTCGTGCGCCTGCTGCGGGTCACCCTGCCGATCTGCGCCGTCTGCTGTCTCGCCGTCTTCTTCCTCTCCATGAAGCGGACCGTGAAGGTCAAGGGCGGCACGATCACGGTCAGCTCGGTATCGCTCACCGGGGACGGCCTCAAGATGCAGAAGCCGAAATACGAGGGCTACTCCAAGGACGGCGCGCGCTACGTCGTCGAGGCCCGCACGGCACTGCCGGAGGCCGGCAAACCGGATCGCATCCATCTCGACGATATCGACGGCACCCTCACCCAGGCGAACGGCCAGCGCATGCGCCTCAAGTCGAAAAAGGGCCTGTTCGACAACAAGAAGAACGAGCTCGAGCTGTTCGAAGGCATCGACATCCGGGGCGAGAACGGCATGATGGCGCGACTCACCCGGGCGACGGTCTTCGTCAAGGAGCAACGCATCATCTCCAACGAGCCCATCTACGCCGAGTTGATCAACGGCTGGATTCGCGCGCAGCGCGTCGAGATCCTGCAGAAATCGCGATTGATGACATTCGAAGGCAACGTCAAAGTCCACCTGAAGAAGCTGCCGGCCCAACCCAAGACCGCGCCTGCGGGCAAGACGGCGCCGGCTCAACCCGCGACACCGGAAAGCCGACCACAATGATCGCTCGCAACGGACAGTCTGGCGGTCACAGCAGCGGCCGCGCGGCGATGCGACGGACGCGAGCCGGTTGCTTCGCGCTGGCCGTGCTCGTCGCCCTGACAGGCGTCGCGGCTGGCCCGGCCATGGCGCAACAGCCCGGCGCGGTCATTCCTGGCGCCTTCGGTGGCTTCTCGTCCAATCCCAATGCGCCGATCGACATCGAGGCGGACAAGCTGGTCGTCGACGACCAGAAGCATGTCGCCACCTTCACCGGGAACGTGAAGGCCGTGCAGGGAGATTTCACGCTACGCACGCCGATCCTCGAGGTCTACTACGAGCCCAAGCGTGACGCCGCGGCCGGCAAGACGGCCGCCAAGCCGCAACCCCGGCCAAAACCCAAGCCGTCGGGCGGCGGCAATCCGCTCGATCCGCAGGCAGGCAGCCAGCTCACGCGCCTCAAGGCCCGGCAGAAAGTGCTCATCACCTCCACGAAGGAGCAGAGCGCCACCGGCGACGAGGCCGATTTCGACGTCAAGGCCCAGACGGTCGTACTGTCAGGCAACGTCACTGTCACGCAGGGCAAGAACGTCATTCGCGGGGACAAGCTGTTCATCGACCTGAAAACCAGCACCAGTCGCCTCGAGACGAGCAAGACGGGCCGGGTCAAGGCGATCTTCCATCGGGACGCCGTCGATGCCGGCAAGGCCAAGGCCAGGAAGGAACGCTCGCGCGAGACGGGCAAGCCCGCGACCAGCGGCTGGTCGTCGCGAACGACGCCCAACTGAAACCCGGCACGGACGAGCATTGCCTGCCGTGATGCGCTACACTCAGACAACGCCAACAACAGCAGCCGGACCGTGACGAAGCCCATCTCACTCCGCCCCGATGCCTCATTGCGCGCGCAGCCCATCAGCGACGATCGGCTGTCGGCGGACCGTCGCACGCCCGCGGGAACCAGCGCACCCGCCCCGGCGCCACGCTCCGGCGAAGGCTGGCTGACCGCCCATGGCATCAGGAAGTCGTTCAAGTCGCGCATGGTCGTGAAGGGCGTGAGCCTCGACGTGAAC
>JAGRKR010000518.1 GCA_020442225.1 Hyphomicrobiaceae bacterium
TTCGCCGACGAGGTCGTGCCGATCCTCAAGCGCCGCGGCCGGTTCCGCACGGAGTACGCCGGCACGACGCTGCGCGAGCATTACGGACTGACGCGGCCGGCCGCGTGAGGCAGCGGCAAGGTGGTGGTGATGTTCGCCGGTTCTGGCGGTCCCGGAAGGACTCGAACCTCCAACCCCTTGGTTCGAAGCCAAGTGCTCTATCCGTTGAGCTACGGGACCGTTGCGGCCATGTCCTAGACCATAACGCATGGTGCGCCAAGTGATAGAGGGGCTGGCCATGCCGGCGCTGCGGCGCGGCGGTGGCGGGAGCGTGCATTTCAGCATTTTGACGGCGGCCGAGGCTGCGCTAGGGTGCGATCGGTCGAGGATGAGGCGCAGGGCACGCAAGCGTGCAGGAGTGCGAGATGAGTGTGGCGACGGGAAGCATGGGTGAGGGGACAGCCGTCTGGGCGTTGCTCTACGAGATCGCGGACGGGGATCGTCCGGAGTACCTCGCCTGGTTTCACGACGTGCACATCCCCGAGAAGCTGGGGCGGCCGGGCTACACCTGGGCCGCGCACTACGAGGTCGTTGCGGGCGGCAAGATCGAAGCCGGTACGACCGGGTACATGGCGTTTTTCGGGGCCAGCACGACGCGGCCGTTGCTCGATCCGAGCCCGGCTCAGCTCAAGGACCGCCAGGACGATCTCACGCGCCGGATGATGGGCCTGCGCCGCAACGGGCGCGGTTTCGTCACGAGCGAGGAGTGGCGGTCGGATGGGCGGGAGGCGGCGCGCGCTCACGCGCCGGTCGTCGAGCTGACGCTGTGCGAGGCCGGCGGCAACGACGATCCGCTGGGGGCTTGGCTGGTGCAGGGGTGCGCGCCGGTGTTCGCGCGTCAGACCGGCTGCCGGCGGATGCGCAAGCTGCTGGTCGCGATCGGCCCGGCGAAGCACGGCAGTCTGCTCGAGTTCGACAGCGCGGCGGCGCGGGATGCCTTCGAAGGTGAGCTGGCCCGTGACGAGCGCACGCGCGAAGTGCGCAGCGTCTGCAGCCTCAAGGGCGGAACGCCGCTCGTCGGCAGCCGCATCTGGCCACCGGTCGGCTGACCTCGCCTCCGCAGCGCCGGGCGCGGTTCAGGCCGCGATGGCGAGCAGGCGATGCAATTCGCCGAGAGTGGTCACGGCATCCATGCCCGCGGCGACGACGTGGGTCATGCCGGCAGCCTCGAGCGCCGGCGCCAGCGCCCCCGGCCGGCCAGCGAACAGGATGTGGCGGGCGCCCGCAGCCTTCAGTGCCTCCACGGCGGCGACGGCGTCGCGGGCATAGACCTCGTCGCTCGAGCAGATGGCAACCATGCTGGCGCCACTCGCCTTGAAGGCATCGGCTGCCGCAGCTGGCGTCGCGAAGCCGTCATTGAGCGGCGCGGCGATGCCGCCGGCAGCGAGGAAATTGCTGGTCCAGGTCGCGCGCGGCGTGAAGTCGGCGGGCGTGCCGAGGTTGGCGAGGAAGACGGTCGCGGCCGCACCTCGGCGTTCGGCGTGCCTGTCGGCGGCATCGCGCAGGGCCTCGAAGGGCTCCGCCAGTCGCGATCGCACCAGACGCCTTGCGGTGGCGCCCGTGCTGTTGACGGGCAGCGGCGAGGGCCAGGGCGTAACCGTAACGCCGTCGTCGCCGAGCCGTGGGAACGCGGAGCTGCCCGTCAGCGGCAGCTTGCCCCGCGCGATGTCCCGCGCGCGTGCCGCGGCGGTGGTCGCGATCTCGTCCTGGAGGCGGCCGCTTTCGAGCACGCTTGCCATGCCGCCCTGGCGCTCGATGTCCTGGAACAGCGCCCAGGCCTTGTGCGCCAGCGTGTCCGTCAGGGTCTCGACGTACCAGGAGCCGCCAGCGGGATCGGTGACACGGCCAAGGCTCGATTCTTCCTGGGCGACAATCTGGGTGTTGCGGGCGATGCGCGCGGCGAACGTGTCGGGAAGCCCCAGCGGCCACGTATAGGGCAGCACGGTAATGGCGTC
>JAGRKR010000519.1 GCA_020442225.1 Hyphomicrobiaceae bacterium
AGCACCGCTGGCCGGGGCGCTCGACGGGCATCATCCGGATGGGGCGGCATTCCTGGTCCATGCCTTCAATGGGGCACTGCGCGAACTCGCCCGGCGCAATCCGCGCGTCGGCCTCATCGACGCGGATCTCGCCATGGCCGCCGTTGCACCCGTCCAACGCACCGACGCCAAGCTTTGGTTCTATGGCCGTATTCCTTACTCGGCGCCCGCCACACGGGCACTAGCGCACGCGCTCGCTGCAGCCGTCACCGCGCCGGGAAGGTCACCCGTCAAGGTGCTAGCACTCGATCTCGACGACACGCTCTGGCGCGGGCTCTTCGGCGAACAGGGCATCGGAGGGCTAGAGTGTGGCGAGGACTTCCCTGGCAACGCCTTCAGGGCGCTGCAGGAGGAATGCCTGCGGCTGAAGTCGCATGGCCTTCTGCTCACCATCCTGAGCAAGAACGATAGCGACGCGCTGCGCGTGTTCGACGAGCACCCGGGCATGGCGCTGCGGCGTGACGACTTCATCGCCTATCGCATCAACTGGCGGCCCAAGGCCGAAAACATCCGCGAGATCGCGTCCGACCTCAACCTCGGCCTCGACAGCTTCCTCTTCCTCGACGACAGTCCGCACGAGCGCGAGGCGATGCGTCAGCTGGCCCCCGCGGTGCGGGTGCCGGAGCTGCCGGCGGACCCCGCCGCGCGGCCCGACTTCCTTCGCGCGCTCGTCGACCTCTGGCCACTGCGACTGACGGCGGAGGACCGGTTGCGCAGCGAGCTCTATTCGACACAGGCCAAGGGCCGCGCACTCAGGAGCGAGGCCGCGAGCCTGGAGGACTATCTCGCCGGTCTCGAGCAAGAGCTCGTCGTCGAGCCGGTGGCGGCAGCCGCTGTTTCGCGCATCGCACAGATGCATGCCCGCACCAACCAGTTCAACCTGACGACCCAACGGTTCTCGGAAGCCGAGATTGCGGCCATGATTGTCGACCCGGCTAGGTACTGCGTGCTTCAGGGCCGGGTTGCCGACAAGTTCGGCGGACACGGCGTCGTCATCTGCGCGGTTGCGGCGATTGACGGCCCGTGCGCGAGCCTCGTGTCATACCTGATGAGCTGCCGCGTGATCGGGCGAGAGGTGGAGGTGGCCTTCCTCGCCGCCGTCCTCGATCACCTCAGAGAATGCGGAGTCGGAGAGGTCGATATCCGCTACATTCCGACCGAGAGGAACATCCCGGCGCGAGACTTCTGTGAGCGGGCCGGCCTTGGTCCCGCCACAGTCGCGGACGATGGCACCCGCACTTGGCACTGGCGACTGCAGGACGGTCCGCGAGTCGGCTCGCGATTCTTGAAGGTCACCCGACAGGGCTTACGGGGCACGGTGCCGGCAATCGATCAGACACCATGGCGGGCGAGCACGGCCTGAATGTCGCGTACGCTGCTCATCTCTGCCATCTCGTCCATTGACAGGGAAATGTCGAAGGCACCCTCGAGTGCTATCACAAGCGCGACGTGCTGCAGCGAGTCCCAGCGCTTCACATCCCGACGCGAGGTTTCGAGACTTACCGCCCCATGGTGCTGAAAAACGCAGGCAAAGATCTCGACGATCTTTGGTCGCACCCCGTCTCTCTGTGGGTCGCCGACATTTCCAACTCCGTGGTCCATTCGCGACCTCATGATTGGGCCGAGACGGAGCGGTCTGTCCGGTCCCGGCGCTCTAACAAAAGATGTGCGGCAAACGACATGACGATTTCGCCACGTTGGTTGCGCGCCTCAGCTCCACCGACCAGAAGGCCCCACCCGGTCGGCGCCGGCAGTTCAAGCTTGCGCTCAGCCCAGGTCGTGAACGCAATGGAATCCCCAAGGCACACCGGCCGATGCCAGAACAGGCGGCGGATTCCTGGTGATGGTCCGAGCGCTGGCACCGGCCGACCGTTCGCCTTCAGCCTTGCGGTCTCTTCAGCATAGTACTGCGTCAGCTTTTGCATCCACATTGATGCCACGTGCCAACCGCTGGCACACTCCGATCGCCCAGCCGCGACCACGGGGTGTGAGTGGTACGGGTCGAACTCGCGGTGGAAGTAGGCGATCTCGTCGTCGCCGAATCGGCCAGTCCCGAGCGCGATCTCGTCACCGATCTCCACGTCCTCAAAGTACTTGACACCGTGTCGCACTGGATTGCGGGCAACCCGGCGTCCAATGTCCGGCTCGGTCCAAGCGGCGATCTGCGGGTCGGAGCCGTGGCGTCGATGGAACGCCGCATGGCCGTGCCACCATAAGAGGCGCTGTCCGGCGCCGTTGAATGCCTCACAGCGCATGTCGATGACGCCATGATCCCGCCCGAGCATCTCCATTCTCGGTCCGAGGCAGATCGCTCGGCCTGTCAGCACATCGTCGGGCCGAACTGGCAGGAGCCAACGGATCTCCTCAACCCCCAGCAGGCCCGCATACCGGGTGTGAGCAAGAACCCCATCACTGAAGAGTCGCATCAAAAGCGACGCTGTGTGCCAGCCGGAAGCAGCCAGTCCCTTGAGCAGAGTTGTCGCCGCCGCCTGTTCATCCATGTGAAACGGCTGAGGATCGAACTCTCGAGCATATTCCTTGATCGCCTCGCGGCTAACCCGACGCGTCCCCAGTTGGAAAACTTGACCGTTGACGAAATCCTCAAAGCAGAAGTCGCGGTGACTCTCCAGGTTGACCGAGCTGGCCTCGATTTCGATTGGCGCGACCATCACGTGGGCTCTCCCCCTAAGACAAGGCAAACATTCTGGCCGCCGAATCCAAATGAGTTCGAGAGAACGGTCGCGAGTTCCGCCAGCCGGCTGGGATTGGGCACCACGTCGAGTGGGATCTCGGGATCAGGAATGTCGTAGTTGATGGTCGGCGGCAGAGTGCCGGTCCGGATGCTGAGCAACGAAAACACGGCCTCAATGGCTCCTGCCGCCGTCAATGTGTGACCGATCATCGACTTGTTGGAGCTGACGGGAACCTGCTCGACGCGGTTACCCAGCACCGACCGGAGCGACATGTACTCCATCTTGTCGTTCTCCTGGGTACTGGTGCCGTGCGCGTTTACGTAGTCGATATCATTGGGTGAGCAATCGGCATCATCCAGCGCG
>JAGRKR010000520.1 GCA_020442225.1 Hyphomicrobiaceae bacterium
CCCTCGCCGATGGTGAAGGAAACGCCATCGACAGCGCGAGCGCTGCCCTTGCGGGTCGTGTAGGTGATCTTCAGGTCCTTGATCTCGAGGACAGCCATCGCCTGCGAACGCCTCACATCTGCCGAAGTCTGGGGTTGAGGGCCTCCTCGTACGCGCGCGTCACCATGAAGATGGCGATGACGAACAGCGACAGGCTGAGGCCGGGCGGAAGCACCCACCACCATGCCGTGCGCACGGCGCCCGCCTTGAAGGCGAGATTGAGCATGCGGCCCCAGCTGATGAGGTTGGGGTCGCCGAAACCGAGGAAGGCGAGCGCTGCTTCCAGCATGACGCCGGCCTGCACACCGATGGCCATGTAGAGGAACATCAGAGGCAGCACGTTCGGGGCGATATGCACGAACAGGATCTTGATCTCGCTCGTGCCGGCGGCGCGCGCGGCCCAGATGAACGGCCTCTGGCGCAGTGTCAGGACCTGGGATCTCACGACGCGGGCGGTCGTGCGCCAGAGGAAGCAGACGATGAGCGTGATGATGATGGCGAGGCTCGGTCCCGTGATCGACAGGATGACGAGCGCGAACGGCAGGAACGGGATGCCGAAGGCGACATCCGTGATCCGCATCAGGATATCGTCGGTCCGACCGCCGAAATAGCCGGAGAACAGTCCGATCAGCGTGCCGAGAACGGCGCTGCCGACCGCAGCCGTCAACCCGACCAGCAGGGCAATGCGCGAGCCCCAGATGACCTGACTGAAGACGTCCATCGACTGGTTGGTGGTGCCGAATGGCGCTGCGGCGGACGGCGGCTTCAGTCGCAGGAGCTGCTTGCTCTCGCCCGTCAGCACGTCGAACGGCGCATGCGGGGCCACCCACGGGGCGGAAAGCGCCAGAACGACGAAAAAGGCGATGATGGCGAGGCCTGCGGCGCCGGTCGGATAGCTGGCAATTGTGGCGAGCGAGCTCGTGAAGCCGCCGAGCAGGCGGCCGATCCGCCGGCCGAAGCCGGTCTTGCGGACCGGCGGGCGCGCCGCCGCGGCCGTTGGCCCACCGCTGTCCGCGAGCTTTTCCTGCATGGGCCCGCTCCCTTCTCTCAGTCGTAGACGACGCGCGGATCGATGACGCCGTAGAGGAGATCCGCAACGAGGTTGAAGGTGAGGATCGTGAGGGCCATGACGTAGAAGGCCGCCTGCACGATCGGGTAGTCGAGGTCGCCGAGCGCCGTCACCAGCTCACGGCCTATGCCGGGCCAGGCGAAGATGATCTCGAGCAGCACCTGTCCCTGGAAGATGAATCCCATCATGACGGCGATATCCGTCACCAGGGGGAGCAGCGCGTTGCGTGTGGCATGCACCATGATGCGCTTCTCGGGCAGCCCCTTGGCGCGCAGGATCTCGAGGAAATCACTGCCGCGGACCTCCAGCATGGTGGAGCGCAGGAGGAGTGCGGGGCTGGTGACCTCGCGGGTCATCAGCACCAGCATCGGCAGAATCAGGTGATGCAGGAAATCCAGCGAGAACACCGTGCTCCAGAAACTGTCGCCGCCGCCGCCGATCGAGACCATGCCGCCGGGCGGGAACCAGCCGAGCCAGTAGGAGAAGATCATCAGGACGACGATGCCGACGAAGAAGGACGGCGTCGAGCGCGCGAACAGCAGGAGGAACACGGTCAGCGCCTCGCGCTTGGTGCCGCGCTTCCAGCCCAGCCAGGAGCCGAGCGTCGCACCGAGGATCACCGAGATGATCACGGACGGGATGATCATGGCGGCGGTATTGCCGAGCTTCTCGAGGATGATCTCGCTCACCGGCTGGTTCTGGAAGAAGGAGCGGCCGAAGTCGAAGGTTAGCATGTTGCGCATGTAGCGCAGGTATTGCACCCACCAGGGATCGTCGAGGCCCCAGAGCACGCGCTGCTGGCGCACCATCTCTTCCGAGAAGTTGCTGTCGACGAAAATGGATGTCGGGTCGCCCGGCAGAATGCGCAGGATGGCGAACAGGATCGTGAGAACGGCAACGATCACGAAGAAGAAGAGCACGAGGCGGCGCAACAGGTAGCGGCGAAAACCGGTCATTGCTCCTCCCTTGCCGCCCACTCTTTGTGCGTCGGCATGCGCAGTTCGTGCGCGACCGACCGCTCGCGCGGTCCCTTCGATTTGTCTGGATTTCATCAGGTTTCGGGACCGAGCACAAGATGCTGCGTCAGGGGACCATGTCGGCGCGGGGCTGCCGCGCGCAGTGCATGGCGGCAGGCATCCGGAGCGATATGCCCAGCCCCTACGGGCCCTTGCTGGTCTGGACAACTGGCTCTACAGTCGCGGAAAACACCTGGCATCCTGGAGGAACGCCGATGACCATGGCCAAGCGCTTTCGAACACTCCTGAAGTCCGGCCACATGATCGTGGCCCCCGGCGCCTACGACTGTGTGACCGCGCGGCTGGTCGAGCAGGCGGGCTTTCCGGCCGTGTACATGACGGGTGCGGGTACGGCGGCGACCCTCGGCTATCCCGACTATGGCCTCGTCACCATGAGCGAGATGGCCGACAATGCCGCGCGGCTGACCTCGGTTCTGACGGTGCCCCTGGTCTCCGATATCGACACGGGCTACGGCAACGAGCTCAACGTCTATCGCACCATCCAGGCTTTCGAGCGCGCAGGCGTCGCTGCCGTCCATATCGAGGATCAGGGCTTTCCCAAGCGCTGCGGTCATCTCGATGACAAGGAGCTGATCCCGCGCGAGGCCTATTACACCAAGATCCGCGCGGCTGCGGCGGCGCGCAAGAGCGCCGATTTCACCATCATCGCCCGCACCGATGCGCGCGCGGTCGCTGGCCTCGACGAGGCTGTGGCACGCGTCAACGGCGCTCTCGCAGCCGGTGCCGACATCGCTTTCGTCGAGGCGCCCCAGTCCATGACCGAGATCGAGACCATCCCCAAGCTCGTCAAGGGGCCATGTCTCCTCAATGTCGTCCGCAAGGGCAAGACGCCCGAGATCGATCTCGCCGAGGCTGAGCGTATGGGCTACGCGCTCGCCATCGTGCCCGGAATGCTGATCGCCGGCGTCATCGGCATCTGCGACGAACTTCTCGGCAAGCTCAAGGCGGAGCGGCGCCATCCGGTGCCGCCGGGCGATCCGACCGTCCGCGAGGTCTTTGCCCGCTTCGGCGCAGCCGAGTGGGACGAGCGGCGGACTGCTTTCAGCGATCCCAAGAGTCAGGCCGCCGAGTAGCCGGAGAAGCGCCCATGCCCGCGTCGAAGTCGTCTGCACCACGGACCATGTTCGAGAAGATCTGGAGCCGTCACGTCGTCGTCGATCGCCCCGACGGCTACACGCTGCTCTATATCGACCGGCATTTGATGCACGAGGGCTCGGCCGGCGGCTTCGACCGGCTGCGCCCGCGCGGGCTTGGGCTGAGACGCCCGGATCGCTGCTTCGCGACGCCCGATCACTACGTGCTGACCTCCAGCCGGTCGATCGACGACATCCCCGATGCTCATCACCGCGCCCATGTCCGCGCGATCAAGACCAATATGGATGCGGCGGGCGTGACGCTGTTCGACATCGACGATCCGCGCCAGGGCATCGTGCACGTGATCGGCCCCGAACAGGGCATCTCGCAGCCCGGGCTGACCATGGTCTGCGGCGATAGCCACACCGCGACGCATGGCGCGGTCGGGGCGCTCGCGTTCGGCATCGGCTCGTCCGAGGTGGCGCACGTGATGGCGACGCAGTGCCTCTGGCAGAAGAAGCCCAAGGCCATGCGCATCACCATCGACGGGCGGCTCGCTCCCGGCATCACCGGCAAGGACGTGATCCTCGCCATCATCGCCAGGATGAGCGCGGCGGGCGCCACCGGTCACACCATCGAGTACGCCGGCAGCGCCATCCGCGCACTCTCCATGGAGGGCCGCCTCACGCTCTGCAACATGTCGATCGAGGGGGGCGGGCGCGCCGGCATGGTGGCGCCCGACGACACGACCTACCAGTACCTCGCCGGCCGTCCGTTCGCGCCGAAGGCGGGCGAGTGGGACAAGGCGCTCGCGTTCTGGAAGGGGCTGCCGAGCGACGACGGCGCCACGTTCGACCGCGAGCTGTCGCTCGATGGAAACGCCATCGCGCCGATGGTCACCTGGGGCACGAGCCCGGAGGACGCTTCGCCCGTCACAGAGCGTATTCCAGACCCCTCGCAGGCCGCCGATGCGCTCCGCCGCGAGAGCATGGAGCGGGCGCTCGCCTACATGGGTCTCACACCCGGCACGCCGCTCGAGGAGGTGCCGGTCGACCGCGTCTTCATCGGCTCCTGCACCAACTCGCGCATCGAGGACCTGCGTGCGGCGGCGGCCATCGCCCGCGGCCGCAAGGCCAGGATTCCCGCCTGGATCGTGCCGGGGTCGGGCCTCGTGCGGCAGGCTGCGGAGGCCGAGGGGCTCGACAAGGTCTTCCGCGAGGCGGGCTTCGAGTGGCGCATGGCGGGTTGCTCGATGTGCGTCGGCATGAACGGGGAGACCGGCAAGCCCGGGGAGCGGATCGCCTCGACGTCCAATCGCAACTTCGTCGGCCGCCAGGGGCGCGGCGTGCGCACGCACCTCGTGAGCCCGGCGATGGCCGCTGCCGCCGCCGTCACCGGCAAGTTCACCGACGTGCGCAAGCTGATGGCCTGAGGAGACGCACCATGGAGCCTTTCACCACCTTCACGGCCGTGGCTGTCCCGATCGACCAGCCCAACATCGACACGGACCAGATCATCCCTGCGCGCTTTCTCGGCAAGCCGCGGACGGACAGGGTTGCGGCCGCATTCCACGACATGCGACGTACGCCCGACGGCGCGCTGCGGCCGGAGCTGACGCTGAACCAGCCGGCTTATAAGGACGCTCGCATCATCGTCGCCGACCGCAACTTCGCCTGCGGCTCATCGCGCGAGCATGCCGTCACGGTCCTCCAGGACAACGGCTTCCGCGGCTTCATCGCCACCAGCTTCGGCGACATCTTCTACAACAACTGCTTCCAGAACGGCGTGCTGCCGGTCGTGCTGCCGGCCGAGCGGGTGGCGGAATTGAGGGCGCTGCTGCATAAGACGCCCGGCGCCACGATCACGCTGGATCTCGAGCGCCAGTCCGTGACGGGTCCGGACGGCAAGGTGGATCGCTTCGAGATTGATTCCTTCCGCAAGGACTGTCTGCTCAAGGGACAGGACGACGTCAGCCTGACGCTCGGCTATGAGAAGGACATCGCAGCGTTCGAGGCTCGTCAGAAGTCCGAGATGACCTGGCTCTGAGGCTGCGCGCGGCAGTGTCGCGAGCATGGCACGAGCGCACGCCGGGGCTTGGTCGTGGGCTGCCGCAGACGGTGCGCGCGGGGATCAGGCCGGGAACAGGAGATCGTTGTGAGCAATGAGAAGTCCCTCGTGCTGATGCCGGGCGACGGCATCGGCCCGGAAGTGGTCGGCGAG
>JAGRKR010000521.1 GCA_020442225.1 Hyphomicrobiaceae bacterium
TCCGGCAGTCTTCGCGCACACGAGCGGGAAAGCGAGCAACGGCGGCAGCCCGGGGGGCCCACGTCTGGCGCATGACCGGCGCTCAGGACGCGCCATGCGCCTGCACTGCGCTCAGGACGTCTCGGACGCGTCCTTGCCGTCGGACAGGGCGGGGTGGCCCGACGCTGCCACGAGCGCGCGGATCAGTTCGATCACCGCGCGCCGCACGTTCGGGTCGCCGATCTGATGGAACGCCCGATTGAGCTCGATGCCTTCGCGCGTGTTCAAGGCGTCGGACACGAAATCGTTCTCGGGCTCGCCGAAGCCGGCGGGCGGGCGTGAGGCGTCCAGTTCGTCCAGAGGCGCCCCCTCATAGAAGTACCCGACATCCACCCCAAGGGCGCGCGCCAGATAGAAGAGCCGGCTGGCGCCGATGCGATTGATGCCGCGTTCGTATTTCTGGATCTGCTGAAAAGTAATCCCGAGCGCGGAGGCCAGATCCTCCTGGCTCAAGCTGAGGATCATCCGGCGCGAACGCATTCGCTTGCCGACATGAGTGTCGATCGGATTGGCTCTGCGCGAGTTGCGCGGTCGTGGACCGTCGCCTACTTGATCTGCTGGCATTCCTTGGCTTCCCCACCCTGGTAGACTTTTTAGTTCTTAAGTCCGGACATGTGATGCGTCAATGTCATACGCCCAATTAGAGTCGGTAATCATCTGATATTGGCGACGAAACACCTTTCGACGCTGAACGGACATTTCGCGCGCAGGTTGTTTCAAGCGTGCTTCAGATGGTCGAGTATCGGCGCAGATTTCGACGAAACGCGATGAGCAGGAAGCCGCATATCTCCGCGAAAAGGAAAAAGAGATCTCCAAATCTCGCGGAAAATGTGGGGGGTAGCGCCGGGGGGAGCCCCGTTTCGATCACGCCCCGAGCGTTGAGGGGCAGGCTCTGCAAGATGCGTCCCTTGCCGTCAATTACCGCAGAGACGCCGTTGTTGGCGACGCGGATCACCGGCAGGCCCTCCATGACCGCGCGGACACGCGTCTGGTGAAGGTGCTGGTAGGGGCCGCTGGTGTGGCCGAACCAGCCGTCGTTGGTCAGGTTGAGCAGGAATGCCGGCCGCTTCTGCCCCGCGAAACCGTTCGTCGGAAAGATCACCTCGTAGCAGATCAGCGGCCCGAACGGCGGCAGGTTGGCGAGGCTGAGGAGCGGCCGCGGCGAGAGTCCGCTGTCGAAGCCACCCTTCATGCGGCTCAACTGCTCCAGCCCGATCGCCTCGAGGGTCGCCTGAAGCGGCAGGAATTCGCCGAACGGGACCAAGTGCACCTTGTCGTAGATCGCGGCAGGTCTGCCCTCGTCGTCGAAGGCGATCAGGCTGTTGAAGATGAGTCGGCGCTGCTGTCCGGAGGCTCCGGGACTGCGATCGATGCGCAGCGCCCCGGATACGAGTTGCACGCCCTTGGGGAGCAGATTGGCGATGGCCTGCAGCACATCGGGGTGCTCCAGCGGCAGGAACGGCATGGCCGCCTCGGGCCAGATCACGAGCGTGATGCCGGTCAATCCGGCCGGCTCGCCGCGCTGATTCGTCGCGGACAAGCGCAGATGCTCGGCAAAGATGCGTCCCTGCAGCTCCGGCCGCCACTTGTCGCGCTGCGGAATGCTCGGCTGCACGAGGCGAAGCCGCACGTGGTCGTTCATGCTCGCCTCGGCCTCCGCGAGACGCATGTGGCCGCCGGCGAACAGCGGCAGCAGGAGGAGCACGGGAACCAGCACCGCCGCCCGCCGCAGCGCCATGGGATCGGTTGCTTTCTCCGCGTCGAGCCAGGCGACGGCCGGCGCGCAGAGGGCCACGACCGTGACCAGCGTCAGCCCGTAGATGCCGAGCCACGCCGCTGCCTGCAGCAGCGGGTCCGGCCACGTCAGCGCGTAGCCGAGTGTGTTCCACGGAAAGCCCGTCAGGACGTGCCCGCGCAGCCATTCGCTGGCCGAGAGACCGAGCGCCAGAGCCAGGACGCGCATCGGACCGTTCGACCAGGCGAGTTGGGCCAGGGCCGTACCGAGCGCGAAAAACAGGGCGAGGCCGGCAGGCATCAGCGAGACGGCGAACGGCAGCAGCCAGGCGAACCGCTCGGCCTCGACGAGAAACGCCTCGCCGATCCAGTAGAGCCCGGCCAGGAAATAGCCGAAGCCGAAACACCAGCCGATCCAGGCGGCCTTGCGGGCGCGCGGGACGCAGGGCAGGCCGCCAGGTGTCGCCGTCGGTGCGCCTTGGGCGCTTGCCCTCGCCGCCACGGCTCCGTCGATCAGCCAGACCAGGGCCGGGAGCGTCAGCGCCAGCACCGGCCAGGCGAAGACGGGCGCCATGGCGAGCGCGGACAGCGCACCCGCGAGCATGGCAGTGAGCATGCGCCGCCAGCCCCGAAGCTCGCGCAGGCTCCTGCTCAAAGAGCGCATGGTTCGCTCACGTGCTCCCGGCGGGCGGCGCGGCGGTCTTGGCGCGCGCCGCGTGGATCTTGAGCTTCTTGACGCGTCGCGGGTCGGCGTCGAGGACCTCGAACTCCACGCCCGAGGGATGCTTCAGCAGCTCGCCGCGGGTGGGCACGCGCCCGACGAGCGCGAACACGAGTCCGCCGAGGGTGTCGATGTCGGCGGCGTCCTCCTCCGTCATCAGGGAGATGCCGAGCCGCGCCTCGAGCTGCCGGACAGGCGTCCGCGCGGCAGCAATCAGGCCGAGCTTGGCATCCTCGTAGATGAGCGCGTCCTCGTCCTCGTCGTGCTCGTCCTCGATCTCGCCGACGATCTGCTCGACGAGATCCTCGATCGATACGAGACCATCCGTGCCGCCGTACTCGTCCACCACCATGGCGAGGTGAATGCGCGTCGACTGCATCCGCAGGAACAGGTTCATCGCTGGCATGGTGGGCGGCACGTAGAGCGCGGGCCGGCGCAATTTGGCGGCTGCGATGGTCATCGAAAGATCGACGGCGGAGAGGTCGAGCTTCGGCGGCTCGCCGGTGGTCACGACGGGCTCGGCGGTCGGCGCCGGCGAGGCGCTGGCGGCCATCCAGCGCAGGAGATCCTTGATGTGGACCATGCCGCGGGGGTCGTCGAGCGTGTCGCGGAACAACGGCATGCGCGAGACGCCCGCTTCCTCGAACAGACGCAGCAGGCTCTCGAGGCTCTCCTCCTCGTCGATGGAGATGATATCGGCGCGCGGCACCATGACGTCGTCGACCCGCAGCCGCCCGAAGCGCAGCAGGCGGCGCAGCATGTCGCGCTCCTGGGCGCTGAACACTGATGCGGCCTTGTCCTCCTCGTTCAGGGCATACTCGAGGGTGTCTCTCAACGTCGGGGCATCCGACAGTCCGAGCCGCGCGCGAAGGGTCGAGAGCCAGCCGGAGCCGTTGCCACCGCCATCGTCGGTCTGAGGATCTCCGGCCTGAGACTTGCCGTGGGTCGTGCTGTTACTCATGGACGTGCCGTATGGCTCCTTTCGTCGGGTTCCGGGAGCAGCTCCCGATAGGGGTTCGCGATGCCGAGGCGCTGCAGGATCTCGATCTCGAGGCGCTCCATTTCCTCCGCCTCGTCGTCACTCTGGTGGTCGTATCCGAGCAGATGGAGCACACCGTGCACCACGAGATGCTGCACGTGGGCCGTCGGCGTCTTGTGCTCGGACTTGCTTTCTCCGAGCACGGTTTCGAGCGCGAGGGAGATGTCGCCGAGTGGACGCGCGGTGCCGTCCGCGACGGGCGCACCGGTCGCGGCGGGAAAGGAGAGCACGTTCGTCGGGGCGTTCTTGCCGCGGAAGGCGGCATTGAGCTGCTGCTGGCGTGCGTCGCTGAGCAGCGCGATGGAGATGCCGCAGGGAAAATGCGGACTGAGTCCCTCGTGCGTGGCGACGGCGTGTACCGCCTCCTCGATGCGCTGCCCGATCGCCTCGATGGCGAGCCAGCGCTCGTCTTCGATGCTGAGGTCGATCTCGGTACAGCCGTCCGAGGTGGCGTCACGGCAACTTTCGCCGTCGTCGGGCGCGCTGCAACTGTCCGAGGGATCTATGCCGGGCATGAGCTGCCCCCCGCCGCGACGACGCGCCGGCATGTGCATGTCCGGGGTCCTGCAGCCTCGCTCATGACACTAGCCGGCCTTCTCGTAGGCCGCGACGATGCGTGCGACGAGATCGCGGCGCACGACGTCGGCGCCGGTGAAGCGCACGCAGCGAATGCCGTCGACGCCGTCGAGCAGCTTCGTGGCCTCGTCGAGACCGGACTTCTGCCCCGGCGGCAGATCGATCTGCGAGGGATCGCCGGTCACGACCATTTTCGAGCCCTCTCCGAGCCGGGTGAGGAACATCTT
>JAGRKR010000522.1:0-3427 GCA_020442225.1 Hyphomicrobiaceae bacterium
CAGTGGATAGCCCGTCGCTCCACGCTGCCAGCGCGCTAGCGCCGCGTCGTCCTGCCGCCAGGGGAATGTCGCGAAGTCCGGCTTGAACGGCGCGCTCGGCAGATGCGGGAAGTGATGGAGCAGATGCGCCGAGAACTCGCGCCAGCCGAGCTCGCGCAGGAACGACGAGGCGCCGCGCTCGAGGCGCGGATCGGCGTCGGCCGCATGGCGGGCGGCATGCCAGCACTGGCGCGCGCTGATCTCGCCGAAGGCCAGATGCGGCGAGAGGCGGGAGGTGCCGACATGGTCGGGGCGGTCGCGACCCTCGGCGTAAGCGGCGACGCCCTGCGAGAGGAACCGCGTGAGGGCGTCTTGCGCCGCGGCTTCGCCAACGTGCCAGGCGGTTGCAAGGCCGGCTGACCAATCCGGGCGGCTCGGATGCAGGCCCCAGTCCCGGAGACGCTCGCTCTCGACAGGGCCATGATAGGGTACGAGCGCGCGCGGGGCAGGCAGTGGCTCGGGTGGCGCGGCGCGCGACAGGCAGGCGCGCCAGAACGGCGTGAACACACGAAACGGGCCGCCGCTGCCCGTCGCCACGGCCTCCGGCTCGAACAGCACAGCGCCGGCGAAGCGGCGGAGCTTGACGCCCGAGCCGGCGAGGCGTTCGCTCACCGCCTGCTGCAGGCTGGCGCCATCGGGGCGGTGATCGCGACTTGCGAAGACCGTCGTCGCCGCGGTCTCCCGGACCAGGGCTGCCAGGACCTCGACGGGGTCTCCGCGCCGCAGCACGAGGAGAGCGCCGAGCCGTGCGAGCGACTCGGCGAGGTGCTGCAGGGACTTGTCCAGCCACCAGCGGCTGGCGCCGCCTGGCGGACGGGTGCGCGTCCTGCTCTCGTCGAGCACGTAGACCGCAAGGATGGGTTGGGAAGTGGCGACGGCGGCCGTCAGTGCCGGGTGATCGGAAAGACGGAGGTCGCGGCCGAACCAGACGATGACGGGTCTGTCAGGCGCAGTCATGATGAGGCGATCATCTCCGGGGCTCTCCGACATGACAGCCGTCGGCCCGATTGCCAGCGGCGAGCCGATCTCTTGCCGAGGCCGAGCCGTTCCCGAGCGAGGGGGCGGCAACCCATCCCGAGATACGGAACGACAGGGTGGGGTGTGTTCCGGGGACAGGCCACCGCCTGGTGGCTACTACGCACGGGCCCGCATGCTGGATCACCCGGCCCGCCACTCTACGGCACCCATCGCCTGGATGGGCCGGCGTCATTGAGGAAAAAACAGCTCGAACAAGCTTTTGGGCTTGGGACGGGGGCGTCCCCGCGTCGGCCGCCGGGGCTGCTCGTCCGTGCCCTGAGGTCCCCACGCCCAGGGGTCGGCGGGGCGCTGCCGGTCGGGATCGCCGGCATAGCGGCGGTCGGGACGCGGGCGCGGGGCGCGCAACGTCAGCTCGTCGGTGAGGCCGTCGAGCCCGGCCACGATGAGCTTGCCGTCACCCCAGGTCCATTGCGCCTCGCGCGTGCCTTGAAGCATGGGCTCGATGGCGACGACCTTGCTCGTGTAGAGATCGACGATTGCACCTTGCTCCAGTCGCGCCGGGCCGCCGCGTTCATCCACCTTGCCCGCGTAGAAGCGCAGCACGCCGATCCCCTTGAAGGGGGCTTGCCTGAGGCTCCAGTCCAGCAGCTTCGGCGGCTCGTCGCTCATCATCTCAAGGGAAACACGCAGGCGCGGATAGCGCTTGTTCGTGGCGACGTATCCGTGCTGGCCCTTGACCACGCGCCAGTCGCCCGGGCCGGCGCTGCCGACGGTCTGCTCCGAGGTATCCGGCGCGGCGCCGAGCCGTTCCAGCGCCGTCACGGCCTCGTCGAGCGATGGTTTCAGGGCCACTGCCTTGCGCAGGCTGGCGATGGCGAGCTGGCGCTTCTGCTGGGCTTCGTAGAGCTCGCCGCGGGCCCAAAGCGCCTCCGGGTTGGCGCCGTCGAGGCGAAGCGCGCGCTCCACGTCCTTGAGGCTGAGCTCGGGCGTGCCCATCGCCTTGTAGACATAGGCCCGCACGGCGAATGCCTTGGCCGAACGGGGATCGAGCTCGATGGCGCGGCCGACGTCGTTGAGCGCCTCGTCATAGGCCTCGGCCCGGCCATGAGCCAGCGCGCGGGCGATGTGGGCCTCGACGGAGCGCGGATCGATCTCGATGGCCTTGTTGAAGTCGGTCACCGCCTCGTCGACCTGCCCGGCGCCGAGATACGCCCGCCCGCGCAGCACGTAGATGTCGGTGCTGTTCGGATCGAACGCCGCGGCGCGGCTCAGGTCCTTGACGGCCTCTTCGTAGTTCTTCAACAGCAGATGGGCCTCGCCACGGCTGCGATAGCCGGCGCCGAAGCGCGCGTCGAGGCTGACGGAGCGGCTGAAGTCGCGAATGGCGGCGTGCGGATGCGAGAGGGCCAGGCGCGCGCGCCCGCGGCCGTTGATCGCCGCGGGCTGGTTCGGTGTCAGCCTGATGGCGCGCGTATAGAGCCGCAGGGCCTCCTTGGGCTGGCCGAGCAGAAGAAGCGCATTGGCGAGGTTGTTGTGGGCCGCGGCATAGCCGGGGGCCAGCAGCAGGGCGCGCCGGAAGTCCTTCACGGCCTCGCGCGGATGATTGAGCGAGAGCAGCGCATTGCCGCGGTTGTTATAGGCGGCGGCGTACTCGGGATAGAGCGAAACGGCGCGATTGAAGTCGTCGAGCGCGGCCTTGAAGCGACCGAGCCGCCAGTTGGCGACGCCGCGATCGGTGAGGATGGTGGCGCGCCGATCGTTGGACAGGGTGGCGTCGCGCAGCGCCTCGGTGAAGAGCAGGGCGGCCTGCTCGAAGTTGCCACGGGCGAAGGCGGTGCCGGCCTGCTGCGCCGGGCCGGCCCGGCTGGCTGCCGGCTGGGCCGAGGTCGGGGCGGCTGCCAAGTACCCGCACACTATGACCAGGACCACTGCGCGCGCGATCATGACCGCCGCGCGTGCGATCGTGGCGACACATCCTGGCCTGGCGAAGCGGCGCATGGCGTGACGAGCCTCCGGGTAGAGCGGTGCACGGCATGCTCGCCCGCGTGGCGCGTGCGGGATGCCGGCTTTGGAGCGGTTGCGATTCGCCCGACGCCAGGACCATAAGCCGTCGCGGCCGCGGATGCCAGTTGCCGCCGGGCGGAACATCTCGCCTGTGATCCTCGCGCACCAACGTGGCGCCAGCGAGGCTGCCCGTCCCCTCAACCGGCGGTGACGAGCTGCGCGATGGTCGTGCCGATCTCGGCCGTGGTGGCCTTGCCGCCCATGTCGGGCGTGCGCATGTCCGATTCGGCGAACAGCCGCTCGATGGCCCGCAGGATGGCCGCGCCGGCTTCCGGCTCGCCGAGATGGTCGAGCAGCATGGCGCCGCACCAGATCTGGCCGACAGGGTTGGCGATGCCCTTGCCGG
>JAGRKR010000522.1:3444-4143 GCA_020442225.1 Hyphomicrobiaceae bacterium
CACCGGCTCGAACATCGAGGGGAACTCACGTTCCGGGTTCAGGTTGGCGCCGGGCGCGATGGCGATGGTGCCGGTCGTCGCCGGGCCGAGATCGGAGAGGATGTCGCCGAACAGATTCGAGCCGACGATGACGTCGAACCAGTGGGGGTTGCGCACGAGGTGGGCGGTCAGGATGTCGACGTGGAACTGGCTGGTCTTGACCTGCGGGTAGTGCTTGGCCATCTCGGCGAAGCGCTCGTCCCAGTAGGGCATCGAGTGGATGATGCCGTTCGACTTGGTGGCAGAGGCCAGCTCCTTGCGCTGGCGCGAGTTGGCCAGCTCGAAGGCGTAGCGCATGACCCGGTCCGTGCCCTTCTGCGTGAACACGGCCTGCTGCACGACGAGCTCGTCCGGGGTGCCGGCGTAGAGCCGGCCGCCGATCTCGGAGTACTCCCCCTCGTTGTTCTCGCGCACGATCATGTAGTCGATGTCGCCCGGCTTGCGATCGGCGAGCGGGCACTTCACGCCCTCGAACAGGCGGACCGGGCGCAGGTTGATATACTGCTTGAACTCGCGCCGGATGGGGATGAGCAGGCCCCAGAGCGAGACGTGGTCGGGTACGCCGGGAAAGCCGACCGCGCCGAGGAAGATGCTGTCGTGGCCGCGGATCTGCTCGAGGCCATCGGCCGGCATCATGCGGCCAGTCTTCTGGAAGGTCTC
>JAGRKR010000523.1 GCA_020442225.1 Hyphomicrobiaceae bacterium
CCCGCCCTATGGCATCAAATACGGCTCGAACTTCCAACCCTTCGTCGGCGAGCGCGGCGTGACGGACGGGGAGGACGCGGATCTGACCCAGGAACCCGAGATGATCAAGGCGTTCCGGGATACCTGGGAGCTCGGCATCCACTCCTACCTGACCTATTTGCGCGATCGGCTGCTTCTGGCGCGGGAACTGCTGCATGAGAGCGGGAGCGTATTCGTGCAGATTTCTGATGAGAATATTCACCATATCCGAGAGTTATTAGATGAGACTTTTGGGTCACATAATTTTGGTTCACTAATTACAGTTCAAAAAACAACCGGATCGACAACAAGAACGATACCTCGCACCTCAGACTATCTGCTTTGGTATGCAAAAGACGTGCAGAGCCTTAAGTTCAGAAAGCTGTATCTACGCACGGAAGCCGGGGCCGATGGTGCCAAGGAATACAAGAGGGTTCAACTCGACGGCGGTGCGCTGCAACCAATCTCTCGATTTATTGTCGATGGAAAGCTTTTGATTCCGAAAGGCGGACGAATATTTGCGACAGACAGCATTGTTTCAAAAGGTGGGGATGACCCAGATGTTGAGTTCCCGACCAGCGGCGACCCAATCATCCTGTCATGCAAACCAAATCGCCATTGGAAAGCTGGGCCCCAGGGCCTTCCTCCACTCTGGCGCGCGGACCGGCTTCTGCGGCAGCCCGGTCTGCGAATTTACAAGCGCTTCTTTGAAGATTTCCCTTACAGGGAGCTTAATCACGTTTGGGACGATACGCGCGGCGAAGATGATCCCGACTACGTCGTTCAAACGCACGAAAAAATCCTTGAACGCTGCATCCTGATGACCACCGATCCCGGCGACCTTGTGCTTGATCCGACCTGCGGCTCAGGGACAACGGCCTTCGTCGCTGAAGAATGGGGCCGCCGCTGGATTACTTGCGACACCTCACGCGTGGCGATCACGCTGGCCAAGCAGCGGCTGATGACAGCCTCCTTCGACTACTACGCACTGCGCTATCCGCACGAGGGGCTGAAGGGCGGCTTCATCTATCGGACCGTGCCGCACGTGACCCTGAAGTCGATCGCCGGCAATCCCGACATCGACACGATCTGGGAGGAACGCCATCCCGCGATCGCCACAGCCCTCGACGCGCTGAACGCAGCGCTACTAGTCGCGCCGCCTGCCGCCTTCGCGCCGGCGCAGGGCCATCGCAAGGGCAAGCGCGTTACCTTCGCAGAGGGCGAGCGGCTGGAGGAATGGGAGGTGCCGTTCGAGGCGCCCGAAGAGTGGCCGGCCGCCGCGGCCGAGCCGTTCGCGGCGTTCCATGCCGCGCGCCGCGCGATGCAGGTGGCGATGGACGCCTCGATCAAGGCCCACGCCGAATCCGAGACGCTTTACGACAAGCCCGAGCCCGATAAGACCCGGCTGCGCATCACCGGCCCGTTCTCGGTCGAGGCGGTGCCGGCGCCGACGGTTCTGAGCCTCGACGACGCCGCACCGCCGGCGGAGGCCGACGCCTCCATCGCCCGCTCGGGCGAGACCTCGCGGCAGACGCTTTGGCGCGACGAGCTGATGAAGACCGGCATCCGCGGCAAGGGCGGCGCGATGCTGAAGCTCGCGGAGCTAGAGGCGATCCCGGGCTGCAGGCATTTGCATGCTACGGGCACACTCGACACGGGCGAGCGGGCGGTGGTCAGCTTTGGCCCCGAGCACGCGGCGCTGGAGCAGAAGCAGGTTGAGCGCGCCATCGAGGAGGCGCAGACGCTGGTGCCGCGGCCAAAGCTCGTGATCTTCTGCGCCTTCACCTTCGACCCGGAGGCCGCGAAGGACATCGACGAGCTGAACTGGCCGGGCGTGACGCTCCTGAAGGCCCAGATGAACACCGACCTCCTGACGGACGACCTTAAGAAGGCGCGTTCATCGAACCAGAGCTTCTGGCTGATGGGCCAGCCGGACGTGGAGCTCCGCAAGGAAGGCGATCGCTGGCGGGTGGAGGTGCACGGCTTCGACTATTTCGATCCGCGCAGCGGCGAGCTGGTGTCGGGGGGCAAGTCGAGGATCGCCATGTGGTCGCTCGACACCGACTACGACGGCCGCTCGCTGATGCCGCACCAGGTGTTCTTCCCGATGGCCGGGGCGAAGGACGGCTGGAACCGGCTGCGCAAGACCGTCCGCGCCGAGCTCGACGAGGATCTGCTGGAGCAGTTCCACGGCACGGTCTCGCTCCCGTTCGAGGCGGGCGACCAGAGACGCGTCGCGGTGAAGATCGTCGACGACCGCGGGATCGAGAGCCTCCGGATCATGCCGCTGGAGGGATAGGGAATGGAGAAGCCCCGATCCCTCATCATCAATACGCCCTTCGCAGCGCCCGATCAGCACTGGGTGCCGGGCGTTGGGGGGAAGCTCGAGATCAGGCCCGAGCGGCGGCCGGCGAGCTACGAGGTGTTCGACGCGCGCAACAACACACGCCGTACCGAGACCCTCGACCTGGTGAATACCATCCGCGCCCGCGTCGAAGCATGGCGCACTGCAGGCTGGCCGGGCGTCACCATTGTCACGCGGCGGCTGCTGGAGCACTGGTACGACGCTTCCGTCAGAGAATACCCTTTCTACTTTTGCCAGCTCGAAGCGATCGAGACGCTGATCTGGTGGGTGGAGGGCGCCGAGGAGTTCCGGCAGGGCATCGCCATTCCGGGCGACGGCGGCCCTTGGCCGCGGCTCTGCAACAAGATGGCGACCGGGGCGGGCAAGACCACGGTGATGGCGATGATCGTCACCTGGCAGGTGCTGAACGCGCTGACCTACCCGAAGCGGACCAAGGACTTCAGCCGCGCGATCTTCATCGTGGCGCCTGGCCTCACGGTGAAGGACCGCCTGCAGGTACTGATCCCGAGCGACGAGAGCTACTACGACGCATTCAACCTCTGTCCTTCCGAGGCGCTGCGTCAGAAGCTGAACCAGGCCGAGGTTCTGATCGAGAACTGGCACACGCTGATGCCGGCGGCCGAGCCAAAGCGATCTGTGGTCAAGAAGGGCCCGGAGTCCGACGAGGCCTACACCCGGCGCGTGCTCGGCAAGCTCGCCGCCCACAAGGACATCGTCGTGATCAACGACGAGGCGCACCACGCCTATCGCAAGCCCGCTGAGGTGAAGATCAGCAAGAAGGCGGCCGCTGAGCAGGGCATCGACCTCGACGAGGCGACCCGTTGGATCGAAGGGCTCGACCGGCTTCACAAGACGCGGCGCATCCAGCGCTGCTTCGACCTCTCGGCGACCCCGTTCGCTCCGACCGGCAAGGCCAGCACGGACACGGCGCTCTTCGACTGGATCGTCTCTGACTTCGGCCTGAACGACGCGATCGAGGCGGGCTTGGTGAAGACGCCCCGGGTTGTCGTCCGCGACGACGCTCTTCCCGATGCGAAGACGCTGCGGCCGAAGCTCTACCACATCTATCGCGATCCCTCGGTGTCGGAAGACCTCAACCGCAAGGCCGAGCCGCATGAGCCGCTGCCGAAGCTGGTGCAGGACGCCTACACGTTGCTCGGGGCTGACTGGCGGAAGACCAGGGACGACTGGGCGAACCACCATTCCCCGCCGGTGATGCTGACGGTCTGCAACCGCACCGAGACGGCGGCGCGGATCGAGCGCTACTTCAACCAGGGCGACGCGCACTGGCCGGAGATGCAGGCGCCCGACCGCACGCTGCGGGTGGATTCGCGGGTGCTCGAGAAGGCCGAGATCGGCGAGACGGCCTCGGCCGACAAGGGTTACGAGGAGCGGCTGCAGGCGATCATCGGCGCCGCGCGCATCCCCGAGACCCGCAAGGAGCAGTTTAAGGGTCTGAAGAAGGAAGAGCTGCTTCGCGAGATCGTCGACAGCGTGGGCAAGCGCGGCGGCGCTGGACAGGATCTGCAGAAGGTCATTTCGGTCGCCATGCTCTCCGAGGGATGGGACGCCAAGAACGTGACCCACATCATGGGCTT
>JAGRKR010000524.1 GCA_020442225.1 Hyphomicrobiaceae bacterium
GGCACGCCGTCGCGGGACTTGACGAGGGTATTCTTGTTCTCTTCGCGGATGATATCCATGAAGATCTGGACGCATTCGACGTAGATGAACACCGTCGGGCCCGCAATCAGCTTGCGAACCTCATGCTGGCTCTTGCCGCAGAAGGAGCAATAAAGCGTATTCTTCTCTTGAGCCATTCGTCTCTCTCGTCTGTCGCGTTCAAAGCGCGATCCGTGGGGCCCGCACCTGGGGGCTGTTGGGGCGGCCAACCGTCGACGCCCCGCCGAACTGGCTTTACGACCAGTGATCCATGACGGTGATCCCTGGCAGAGCTACGCGGAATCCCTTTGAGGCGATCTCAGCATGCCTACCCGCACCAGATCAAGGTCAGATCTCCGGCGCCCACTGCACAGACCTCGGGGAGCCACACTCTGGGACGCCATTGCCACACTCTGTGGATAATCATGGGTGACCCGCGCCACAAGGGCAAGGGGGGATTGCAACTAAGGGCAAGAAATCCCTAGGCCGCCGATGAGCCCCCTGTCCGCTGCGGTGCCGCGGTCGCGGTGCGACGGTCTTCCACGATATCTCGGGCGATTGTGGGGCGCGCGTTGCGCGACCGCTCACTCCTTGGCCTTCGTCCCGGCGCCCTCGACCTCCTCGCGCTTCGTCAGAACCCTGTCGATCAGCCCGAAATCCTTGGCCTGGTCGGCAGTCATGAAGTAGTCGCGGTCGAGGGTCTTCTCGATCATCTCATAGCTCTGGCCGGTGTGCGTCACGTACACCTCGTTGAGGCGCCGCTTCATCTTGATGATGTCCTCGGCGTGGCGCTCGATGTCGCTGGCCTGCCCCGAGAAGCCGCCGGACGGCTGGTGCACCATGATGCGGGCGTTGGGCAGCGCGAAGCGCATGTCCTTGGCGCCAGAGCACAGCAGGAGCGAGCCCATGGACGCCGCCTGCCCGATGCACAGCGTCGCCACCGGCGGCTTGATGAACTGCATGGTGTCGTAGATCGCCATGCCGGACGTCACCACGCCGCCCGGCGAGTTGATGTACATGGCGATCTCTTTCTTCGGGTTCTCGGACTCGAGGAACAGCAGCTGCGCCGTCACCAGCGTCGCCATATGGTCCTCGATCGGGCCGGTCACGAAGATGATGCGCTCCTTCAGCAGGCGCGAATAAATGTCGTAGGCCCGCTCGCCGCGATTGGTCTGCTCGACGACCATCGGAACCAGCGTGTTGGTGAGGAGTTCGACCGGATCTCGCATGAAAATTGGCTCCCTGGGATGGACTGTCGCGAAGTTGGGATCTGGCTCACGCACGTCACAGCACGCCAGCGGCTGAGACCGGCAGGCGCCGGCAGCACGAGCGAAGGCGTCGCGGTGCGACGCGCTTCGGGCCGCGCAGCCTCAATCGGCATCCTCGTCGGGCTTGACGAGCTCCTCGACGCTGACGGGAACGTCCTCGACCTTCGCCAGCTCGACGACGAAGTTGACGACCTTCTCCTCGAGCAGAGGGGCGCGCAGATCGGCGAGCGCGCCCGGCGTCTTCTCGTAGTACTCGTAGACCATGCGCTCCTGGCCCGGGAACTGGCGGGCCTGCTCGACCATGGCGCGGCGCAGCTCGTCGTTCGAGACCTCGAGCTTGTTGCGATCGGCGATCTCGGCGATCACCAGCCCGAGCCGCACACGCCGTTCGGCGATGCGACGATAGTCGGCGCGCGCCTCGTCCTCGGTCTTGCCCTCGTCCGCCAGTGTGCGGTTGGCGCGCTTCAGCTCTTCCTGCACCTGCTTCCAGATGCCCTCGAACTCGTTGTCGACGAGGGTCGGCGGCAGGGAGAACGTGTGCGCCTTGTCCAGAGCGTCGAACATGCGCCGCTTAAGCTTCGAACGGCCGATCTGCTCGTATTCCTCGCCGAGGCGCGCCTTGATCATGGTGCGCAGGGCAGACAGGTCCTCGGCTCCGAGCGTCTTGGCGAAATCGTCGTCCACCGCCGGCTTGCTCGGCTCGGCGACCTCTTTCACCTTGACCGCGAACACGGCTTCCTTGCCGGCTAGTGTCCGCTCCTGGTACTCCGCCGGGAAGTTGGCGGTCACGGAGCGCTCCTCGCCGGCTTTCACACCGATCAGCCCCTCGCTGAAGCCGGGAATGAAGCCACCGGCGCCGAGCACGAGCTGCATGTCCTCGCCGGTGCCGCCTTCGAAGGCCTCGTCGCCGATTCTGCCGACGAAGTCGATGGTCAGGCGATCACCATCCTGGGCGGCGCGGTCGGCGGCAGCCGTGTAGGTGACGTTGCGCTCGGCCAGCTCGGCCAGGGCCTTCTCCGTCGCCTCGTCGCTGACCTCGGCCACCGGACGCTTGAGCGTCAGCGTCGCCAGATCCGCGAGCGTGATGTCGGGCAGCACCTCGAACGACATGGTGTAGGCAAGATCGGCCTTGCCGTCGATGATCGCCTCTATCTCCTGGCGATCCTCGGTGACCTCGATCTTCGGCTGCATCGCCGGACGCTCGTTGCGGTCGGATAGAGCCTTCTGGCTCGTCTCGGACAGCGTCTGCTCCACGACCTCGGCCATGACCGAACGGCCGTAGACCTTGCGCAGATGCGCAAGCGGCACCTTGCCCTGCCGGAAGCCCTTGAGCCGCACGGTGTCCTTCATCTGGTCGAGCCGCGCCGCCAATTTGTCATTGAGCTCGCTAGCGCCGACCACGACCTTCAGCGTTCGCCTCAAACCTTCCGAACTCGCCTCTGTGATTTGCATGACCTGCCAGAACCTGCCTCAATCTCCAACAACGCACCACCCACCACCCGCGCCGCAACTCCCGCACCGAGATGCCGGAAGAAGTGGTGCGGGCGGAGGGACTTGAACCCCCACGGCCAAGGCCACCAGAACCTAAATCTGGCGTGTCTACCA
>JAGRKR010000525.1 GCA_020442225.1 Hyphomicrobiaceae bacterium
ACTATTTCGTTTCTCTCAATCCGATGGTGCCGCTCGCCGCGCGCCACGTGATCCGGACGATGTCCTACGCGCACCCGCTGTTCGATCAGGCGGCTATGCGGGCGCAGAAGCGGCTGTGGGTGCTGCAGGGCCGCCGCCGCACGTGGTTCTGCGGCAGCTATTTCGGCGCGGGGTTCCACGAGGACGGTCTGCAGGCGGGGCTCGCCGTCGCCGAGGCGCTCGGCGGCGTGGAGCGGCCCTGGCAGGTGGCGGCGCCGTCGGGTCGCATTCACGTCCTCTCGGGCGCCACCCGCCCGGTTGTCGCCGAGGAGGTCGTATGACGACGCCCGCCGGCATGCTCTATGCGGGGACGGTGGTTCACAAGCGGCTGCGGCCGGAGCCGCACGCGCTCTCCTACCGCGTATTTTCGCTGCTGCTGGACCTGGACCGGCTCGACGAGCTCGAGCAGTCCGTGCGCGGCTTCTCGGTGAACCGCGCCAATCTCGCGAGCTTTCATGACCGCGACCACGGCCCCGGCGACGGGCGGCCACTAGCCGAGCACGTGCGGGCCATCATGAGCGAGGCCGGCGTCGCGAGCGAGCGGCTGCGCATCCTGGCGCTCTGCTATCCCCGCGTGCTCGGCTACGTCTTCAACCCGTTGACCGTCTACTACGGGCTCGATGCCGACGGACGTCCGCGCTGCATGGTCTGGGAGGTGAACAACACGTTCTCGGAGCGTAAGAGCTACGTCATCCCCGTCGCCGAGACGGGGGACATCGGTGCGCAGCAGTGCGCCAAGGAGCTGTTCGTGTCGCCCTTCGCCGCAGGCCGCGGGCGCTATCAGTTCCGCTTCACCGTGCCCGATCGCTCGCTCACCGTCGGCGTCGCGTTCAGCGATGAGGCGGGGCCGCTGATCAAGACCCATTTCACTGCCGCCGGCGAGCCGTTGACGACCGGCACGCTGGCGCGCGCGCTGGTGCGCCATCCCTCGCTGACGTTCAAGGTCATGGGGGCCATCCACCTGGAGGCCGCGAAGCTCTGGTGGAAGGGCGTGCCGATTGTCCGGCGCCATAGGTCGCCGCGCTATTCCGTTTCCATATCGTCATCGGGGAGCCAGGTCTGAGATATGCACGAGCCCGAACTTGTCGAAGGGCGGCGGCTGCCGCGCCGCACGGGGCTGCGGGAAGCGCGTGACAGGGTGGTGCTGAAGCCGCTGGGTGCCGCGCTGTCGCGGCTGGCGCGGGGGCGGGTCACGATCACCCTGCCGTCGGGCGCGTGCGGCGTCTTCGGTCCAGGCGGCGGCGCCGAGGCCGAACTCGTCGTGCGTCGCTCGGGATTGCTGGCGAAGTCCCTTCTCCGGGGCCCCATCGGCTTCGCGGAGAGCTACATGAGCGGCGATTTCGACACGCCGGACCTCGAGAGCGTCTTCCGCTTCTTCGTCGACAACAAGGCAGCGCTGGCCGAGGCCGGGCGCGGTCACTTCCGGGTGCGCCTGCCCGATCGCCTGGCCCATCGCTTCCGGCGGAACACGCGGCGCGGCAGCCGGCGCAACATCCGCGCCCACTACGACCTCGGCAACGACTTCTTCGCGCCGTGGCTCGACGAGACCATGACCTATTCGAGCGCCATCTTCACCGCGCCGGGCGTATCGCTGGAGGCGGCGCAGGAGGAGAAGTACGCGCGTCTGCTGGCAGCGCTGGAGATTGCGCCGAGCCATGACGTGCTCGAGATCGGCTGCGGCTGGGGCAGTCTCGCCGAGCGGCTGGCGCGGCGCGGTGCGCGGGTCACCGCTATCACCATCTCGCGGGAGCAGGCCGCGCATGCGCGGCGGCGGCTGGCGCGCAGCGGGCTCGCGTCCAGCGCCGAGGTGCGCTTGCAGGACTATCGCGATACCCGCGGCCGGTTCGACCGGGTCGTGTCGGTCGAGATGATCGAGGCGGTCGGGGAGGAAAACTGGCCCCGCTACTTCGACGTGCTGGCGGAACGGCTGGCGCCTGGCGGCGTCGCCGTGGTGCAGGCCATAACCATCTCGGAGGAGCTGTTCCAGTCCTACCGCCGCAAGACCGACTTCATCCAGCGCTTCATTTTTCCAGGCGGCATGCTGCCGACGGAGCGCACGATGCAGGAGCGCGCGGCGGCGGCCGGTCTGCACTTCGAGCGCGTCGAGCTGTTCGGGGCGAGCTATGCCCTGACGCTGGACGCCTGGCGGCGGCGCTTCGCGGCGGCTTGGCCGCGTCTTGCCGCGCTCGGATTCGACGAGCGGTTCCGGCGCATGTGGGACTACTACCTCGCCTACTGCAAGGTGGGCTTCGAGAAGGGCACCATCGACGTCGGCTTCTATCGCCTGCGCAAGCCGGCAGAGGGCGGTCCGGTCGTCGCAGCGGCGCCCGGCAGAGAGGTCTGAGCCATGGCCAAGGATACGATGGAGAGCGCCGTGCCGTTCTCGTTCACGCGCTTCTTCGAGGGACGCACGCGGGCATGGGGCGTCTTCGAGGACCGGCGTGGGCGGCCCAGGCTGCGGCTCGAGGTGGACATGCGCGGTCGCTTCGAGGGGGATGTCTTCCTGCTGGAGGAGGATTTCCGCTATCACGACGGGCGCGTCGAGCAGCGCACGTGGCGTGTCCTGCCGCAGCCTGACGGCGGCTTCACGGCGACCTGCCCGGACTGTATCGGACAGGCGGTGGGGCGGGTCACCGACGAGGGGGTGGAGATGCGCTATCGCTTCCTGCTCCGCACGAAGCGGCGCACGCTGTCCGTCGATCTGCGCGACCGGCTCTATGCGATGGACGAGCGCCACGTCGTCAATCGCGCAAGCATGAGCAAATGGGGCGTGCGGCTCGGCGAGCTGTCGCTGTTCTTCGAGAAGGCGTGAGGCGGCAGAGCGCGCCGCCCGGCTCCTTCACACCGCGCTCTTGCGCAGCGTCAGTCGGCGCATGAGCGGCAGGAAGAGCGCGTTCGGCAGCAGGCGCGCGAACTTCAGGAAGCCGACGAGCGGCCATGGGAAGGCAATCTCGTACCGCCGGCGCCGGAGGCCATGAAGGATCTTCCGCGCGGCCTCGTCGACATCCATGATGAACGGCATCGGGAAGGTGTTAACGTCGGTCATGGGCGTGCGGATGAAGCCCGGATTGACGATCGACACCTCGACGCCGCTGCCGTGCAGCTCCAGGCGCAGCGTCTCCGCGAGATTGATCAGTGCCGCCTTCGTCGGCGCGTAGGCGGCCGCGCGCGGCAGGCCGCGGTAGCCGGAAACCGAGGAGATCAGCGCGAGCTGGCCCTTGCCCACGGCGAGCATCTGCGACAGCAGCGGGTCGAGGGCGTTCGTGACCCCGAGGTAGTTGACCGTCATGCCCTCCGTGACCGCTTCGGCGGAGAACGTGCGCACCGTGAGCGGTCGCCAGACGCCGGCGTTGAG
This sequence comes from Hyphomicrobiaceae bacterium, assembly GCA_020442225.1. The sequence continues at coordinate 3,395 of JAGRKR010000525.1, forward strand.
GATCGCCAGGTCGAGCGGACCGAGCCGTTCCTGGATCGCGCGAGCGGTCGCGCGGGTCGCGGCGAGATCCGTGACGTCGAGGGGGAATACGTGAATGCCCGGCGTCGCGCGCGCCAGCTCGGCGAGCGCGTCGGCGGACCGCGCGGAAACGGCGACCTGGCAACCGTCGCGCGCCAGCTGGAGCGCGAGCTCACGCCCGAGGCCGCTGCTCGCGCCGGTAACCCATACCGTGCGCCACGTGTCGGAGTACGACATCACCACTCCCTGGATGCAGGCCCTCTGGCTTCAGCCGCGCGCCGAGTCGTCGTACGCCGCCGGCAACACGCAAAGCGCATAGCCGCTCCACATACGCCTTGGCGGCTGCGCGCGCATCCTAGATGCGCGTGAACGGCTGCGTCAGGCGTCCCATGAGGCCCTTGAACCGCAGCGGCGCATCGCTTGCCACGAGGCAGATGCAGCCTTCTTGCGCATCGGCCACGGGCTGATGCTCGATCTCCTCGTCGAGATCGGCGAGGTCCCCCCGCCGGAAGGTGCCGAGGGCATCGCTATAGGCGCCCTTGAGCACGAGCGTCATCTCGTTGCCGGTGTGACCATGCTCCGGCACGGCGCGCCCCGGCGCGATACGCAGCAGGCGCAGATCACCCGATGCCTTCGACGACAACCGCAGGCGATGCTGCCAGACGCCGATGCCGAGGCGGCTCCAGGAGACGTCGTCGAGCCGCGCGCCGATGAAGCGCTGCAAGGGCAGGGGAACGTCGCTGCCGGAGCGCGCAACGGCGGGAGCCTCCGCGCGCACCTCGGCTTCGAGGCGCCGCAACTGCATGGTCGGCGGTGCGCTGTCGAGCGGGCTCGGCGCCAAGTCGTCGACAAGGGCGGACCCGATCTCGTCGAGCAGGCGCAGCTCGGCCCGGCACGCGGCACACATGTCGAGATGCGCCGCTGTCACTGCGGACAGCGCCTCGCCCAGCGAGCCGGCCGCGAAGCTCATCAACGTGGACGTATCGATGTGATGGGTGATGCTCATTGCAGATCCTCGACCGCCTCGCGAATCTTCTGGTAGGCGAGCCGCATGCGGGACTTGACGGTCCCGAGTGCGAGGCCGGTTCGGCTCGCGATCTCGCTGTGGGATAGGCCTTCGAGGTAGGACAGCGTCACGACCTCATGCTGATCGGGCGGCAGCGTCGCAAGGGCGGCGCGCACGCGCTCCTGGCGTTCCCTGGCCGTCAGGGCCTCGTCCGGGAGGGCCTCGGAGGATGCTTCCTCCTGGTGACCTTCGGGCAGAGCCTGAAACGGCACCTCCCGCCGCAGCCGATCGATTCGCAGGTTGCGGGCGATGGTGAAGATCCATGTCGCCGCGCTGCCCTTGTCGTCGGAGTAGAGCCCGGCCTTGCGCCAGACGACGAGCAACGTCTCCTGGGCCAGTTCCTCGGCCTTACCCGCATCGGCGCCGTGGCGCATCATGTAGGCTTTGACGCGCGGCCCGAAGGTCAAGAACAACTTGCGGAACGCCTCGGCGTCGCCGCGATCGGCGATCCGTTGCAGCAGATCGGACATGCTCACCTGTTTGCCGACGACAGCACGGGCGCGTTGGCGGCCCGTATGTTGCGGTGAAGCGTGAAGCATAGCGGAACCCCTGACCTAGTCACAGGAGTTTACGCAGCGTGGCGAATTTCGGATCTGCGGGGGATCGGTTGACTTGTATCAAGCAGGCCGGCCCGCTCCTGCGCTTATCCTTCCAGGCAGCGGCTAGGGGCCAGGGCACCTCAAAGGAGGATACTCATGGTTAGTAAGCCAGCCGGGCAACCGGAGCTGTTCGAAGCGCCGATGCCACCGGGTCTGGACGCGGTTCTGGAGATGCAGCGGCCGATGCTGCGCGTGGTCGCCGACGTGAACGCCAAGTTCTACGATAGCCTCGCCACGATGAATGCGGAGTGGGTGGCCTTCATGAACCGGCGGCTCAAAGAGGATGTCACGGTGGCGCGCCAACTCGCCGATTGCCGCTCCATAGGCGACATCTACGCGGTCTATGCCGAGTTCTACCAGAAGGCCTTCGAGCAGTATCAGACGGAGCTCGAGCAGATGCTGAGCCTCGGGCGCACGATGGCCGAGAACACCTCGGCGGCGGCGCGGGAGGGCATGGAGGCGGTCGCGCGAAAGCAGGCGAACCGCGACTGACGACGCGCTCAGGCCGGTACGAGGCCGCGCAGCAGGTAGCCGACGAGATAGGCGCAACCGGCTGCGAGCATGCCGATCGTCAGTGTTTCCAGGCCCGACCGCCACCAGCGATCGATCGACCAGAGGCTCTTGGTCGAGCCGATTCCGAAGAAGACGATGCCGACCAGTGCGCTCGACCATTCGAACGCCGACGGCAGGGAGAGCACGTAGGGCAGCAGGGGAACGGCGCCGCAGAGCATGAAGGCGGCGAACGTACTGAGACCCGACAGCCATGGGGAGCGCAGAACGGGGGGCATCCCGTACTCCTCGATCAGCATGGTCTTGATCCAGGTCTCGTCGTTCGAGGTGATGGCCGTCACGGCTTGCTCCAGCGCCGGTCCGGACAGCCCCTTCTGAGCCAGGATCTGGCGGATTTCTTCCCGCTCTCCTTCGGGGGCCAGCGCGATGTGGCGGCGCTCGATTTCGCGCAGGCGCTTGACCTCGTCGACTTCGGTCTTGGTGCCGCTGTAGTTGCTGGCGGCCATCGAGAAACCGTCGGCGAGCAGGTTGGCGAGGCCGAGAATGATGACGATCCTGCTGTGCAGGTCGGCGCCGACGACGCCGGCGACCACGGCGAAGGTGGTCACAGCCCCGTCGATGCCGCCGTACACCCAGTCGCGCAGGTAGTTGGGCCGGTTCTCCGTCGCCAGCCGTTCGCGGATGGCCGCGTGGGAATGCTCATGCTCGAGCGGGGCATTGGGGCTCATCGCGGGGCCTTGCGCTTGGCGGACGGTCTGGCTCCCACTAAGCCGATTTGAGCGCCCCTGTCAGGCGCAAACCGGGCCGTGGAGGGCCGGGTGCGGCCAATTGCGCCATTCATCCTGCGGAATTCGCGCGCGCAATTGCCGGTGGTGCGTGTCATCGCTCGGCTGGACGCGTCTCGCGTCAGCCATTACACCTCGATTTCAGCCGTGCCACCGGTGCGGGAGGACTGCTTCGGGGCCGTGTCTGCGCGCGCGCCCGTCAGGGCGACAATGGGAGCTATTGAGCATGAGCAATGCAAGCGGGCAGGTGAGCGGGCAGGCGGCGCGCCAGATGGCCAATGCCATTCGCGTGCTGAGCATGGATGCCGTCGAGCGCGCCAAGTCGGGCCATCCCGGCATGCCGATG
>JAGRKR010000526.1 GCA_020442225.1 Hyphomicrobiaceae bacterium
GCCGGGCTTGCGCGGCACGCCGGCCGTGATGATGACGACGTCGGAGCCTTCGATGTCCGCATAGGCGTTGGCGCCCTTGAGGCGGGCGTCGAAGCCCTCGATCGGCGAGGCCTGGGCGAGGTCGAGCGACTTGCCCTGCGGCATGCCCTCGGCGATGTCGAACATCACGACGTCGCCGAGCTCCTTGAGACCGACCAGATGGGCCAGTGTGCCGCCGATCATGCCTGCGCCGATGAGCGCTATCCGAGTGCGCGCCATTTCCCTGCTCCTTGAGAGTGCACGTGTTGAACGAGGCTCCCGGAGAGCCTCTGGGATCGATTGCCAGTGTCGTTAGCTCGAAACGACGGGTGCTGCAAGGCAATCGCTCGCTGGTCGCGACCAAAGACGCACCCTGGCGGACGCCGGTCCTGTCAGGTTTCGCCCAGGCTTTGGGCCGCCGGCTCGTTATGGCGCTTGCGGCGCTCGAGATACGTCTGGCTGCGCATTTCGATGAGGCGGGAGGCGGTGCGCTCGAAGAGATCTGCGCCGTCGCCTTTGGGGTAGAGCTCGTGCGGCTCGGCGGCCGCCGAGGCAACGAGCGAGACGCTGTTGTCGTAGAGCGTGTCGATGAGATTGATGAACCGGCGTGCCGCGTTCCGCCGCGCTGGCGACAGGATGGGGATGTCCTCGATCATCACCGTGTGGAAGGCGTGGGCGATGTGCAGGTAGTCGAGCGCACCTAATGGCTGGTCGCAGAGGTCGTCGAAGCTGAAGCGTGCCACGCCCATGGCCGCCTCGGGAACCGGCACGGTCCGCCCCTTGACCTCGAGCTCGCAGGGAGCCCCCGCGTCGCGGCCCGTCAGCCGCTGGAACAGCACTCGCATCTCGCTGTGGGCGCGGGCGTCCGCCGGGGTGAAGTAGAGCGGCCGGCCGGCGAGCTTCTCCAGGCGGTAGTCCTTCGCCGCGACCAGCTCGACGACGTCGAGATGGCGCTCGAGCAGGTCGATGAACGGCAGGAAGAGCTGACGGTTGAGGCCGTTGCGATAGAGGTCGCGCGGATGCGCGTTGGAGGTCGCCACCACCACCACGCCGCCCTGAAGCAGGCCGGTAAACAGCCTGCCAAGGATCATGGCGTCGGCGATATCGGTCACATGCAGCTCGTCGAAGCACAATAATTTGACTTCGCGCGCGAGGCTTTCGGCCACCCGGGGGAGCGGATCGCCCTCGACCGAGCGACGCGCCACGGCGATGCGCTCGTGTACGTCGGCCATGAATGCGTGGAAATGGACGCGCCGCTTGCTCGGGAAGGCGACGTTGCTGTGGAAGAGATCCATCAGCATCGTCTTGCCGCGTCCGACCGCGCCATGGATATAGAGGCCGTTCGGCGCCTCGACCTTCTTGCGCAAGAGGCGGCCGAGCAGGCCGCCGTTGCCGGGTCTGTACTCGGACAGGGCGCGCGACAGCGTGTCGAGCCTCTCCGCCGCCAGTGCCTGCGCCGGATCAGCCTCGATCTCGCCGGTCGCCGCCAAGGCGTGGTAGCTCTCGAGCACCCCAGTCTTCATGGTCGCCTCCGCTAGCCCGTGGCCGCGTCGAGGTCAAGCGTGAGCGTGTGGTTGCTCAAGGCCGCGGCCGCGCTTGCGGAGCACTGGCGCCGGCATCATCAGTCCGCCCAGTGATTGGGCAGTCTGCTGCAATGCGAAACACATCTAATTGCATGAATTGAGTAAGTGAATTCCCAGACAACCTGTCGCGGGTGCGTGTCGTGAATTCGACATTGTGCGATGCAACATAAGCGCCTATATGCGCTGCTTGTCCCGGCGATGGCGACCCGCGAGGGTGCCGTTCCGCCGGGCTTATGGAATGGAGGCCGGCTCTTGAGCGAGACACGAGCCTGGGACGGCGAGATCCGCAAGCTTTGGCCGCGGGAGAACGACAGGTTCCGCGAGCATCTGCTGCGTCTGGACAAGGAAAGCCGGCGGCTGCGCTTCGGCCACGGCGTGTCGGATGCCTTCATCGACGACTATGCCGGGCGCACCGACCTGACGGGCTGCCTCATTTACGGGTTCTTCTCGAAGGGGCATCTGCGTGCCGCCGCCGAGCTGCGCAAGCTCGGCGACACCTGGGGCCGCGAGGCCGAAGCCGCGTTCTCCGTCGAGCGCACCTTCCAGGATCAGGGACTGGGAACGGAACTGATGGGGCGGGTCATCCGCTCCGCGCGCAATCGTGGGGTGCAGCTTCTCTACATGAGCTGTCTCGCCGAGAACCGGAAGATGCAGCGGATCGCCAGCAAGCACGAGGCCGTGCTGCGCTACGAGCTCGGCGAGGTCGTGGGCGAGATCGTGCCGAACTCGGCCAACTATGCCTCCTTGATGGTCGAGGCGCTCGAGGATCGCATGGCGTTCATGTTCGCGGTTCTCGATCTGCAGAAGCGCATCGCCTCGTCGGCGGCTTGAGCCGATGGGCGACGCACGCGACTCACCGAGCGGGCGGGGCGTGGAACGCGATCTCGTCGACGGCCGGCTCGAAGGTCGCGGCCGATGCCTTCTGCCAAGCGTCTCGGAACCGCCGGTCGTCGGTGCCGGCAAGCAGCTCGCCCGGCTTCAGGAAGCGGTAGAGTTCCTCGAACGTCACCACGCGATCGGTCGTCATGCGCCGTGAAAAGTGGTGTGGCCGGAATTGGCGCGGATGCTCGAGACCGGCCGCCGCCACCACTTCCGCCAGGGCCGCCACGGTGTTGCGATGGAAATGTGCGACGCGCTCGGACTTGTCGGCGACGACCAGCGCCCGCTGCCGCGAACGGTCCTGCGTGGCGACGCCGGTCGGGCAATGGT
>JAGRKR010000527.1 GCA_020442225.1 Hyphomicrobiaceae bacterium
GGCGCCGTTCGGCCCGATCACGGAATGCAGCGCCCCCTTCTCGACGTCGAACGAGACGTTGCTGACCGCCTTTACGGCGCCGAAGTGCTTGGAGACGTCGATACAGCGCAGGATCGCAGTCATGTCGTCGTCGCCACCTGCTTGGCCGGAGCCTTGTCGAAGAGCTTGCGATAGACCGTCTCGACGAGGCCGGCCACACCGCCACGGAAGAACAGCACCACCAGTGCGAACACGACGCCGAGCACCAGCGGCCAGCGCGGCCAGAAGAGCGAGACGGTATCCTGCAGCCACGTGTAGAAGGCGGCGCCGATGACCGGCCCGATGAAGCTCCCTGAGCCGCCGAGCAGCGTCATGAACACGAGATCGCCGGAGAACAGCCAGTGGATGCGGTCGACCGGCATGATCTGGTGCGCAAAGGCATAGAGCGATCCGGCGACGCCCGTGAAGGTGCCGCTGATGACGAAGGCGATCAGCTTGTATCGTGAGACGTCGTGGCCGGTCGCCGCTGCGCGCTCCGGATTGTCGCGAATGGCCTGGAGGATGCGCCCCGTCGGACTGTCGACCACCTTCTTCAGGATCACCAGCGACACCAGGAACACCAGCGCAACGAACGCGTAATAGGCCCACTGTGGCTCGACCAGGAGCGGACGCTTGATGTCCGGCAGCCCATCCTCACCGCCCGTCATCGTCGTCCACGAGTAGGCGATGAAATAGAACATCTGGTTGAACGCGAACGTGATCATGATGAAGTAGAGCCCGGTGCGGCGCACGCAGATGAGCCCCACCAGCCAGGCGATGACGCCGTTGACGAGGACCGCCACGGGGATGGCGATGAACCCGGACCAGCCGAGCTTGGCGACGAGAATTCCAGTCGCGTAGGCCGCGATCCCGAAGAACATGGCATGGCCGAACGACAGCATGCCGGTGTAGCCGACGAGCAGGTTTAGGGCCACGGCGGCGAGGCCGAGGGTCAGGATTTCCGCCGCCACCACGGGCCGTTGCAGGAACGGCAGCGCCACGATCGCGACGGCGAGGAAAAGAAGGGTCGGCCAGTTGAAGAGGGGTGTTCTCATGTCACCGGCTCCCGAACAGCCCTTGCGGGCGCAAGATGATCATGAGCCCCATCATGATGTAGATGGCGACATTCGAGGCCTCTGGCCACCAGATCGACGTCAGGCTCTGCACGATGCCGATCATGATGCCGGAGACGATGGCGCCGACGATGCTGCCGAGGCCGGCGACAACCACCACCACGAAACAGATGGGCAGGATATCGGCGCCCATCGACGGCGTCAGCCCGAGGATCGGAGTGGCGAGGGCTCCGGCCAGCCCGGCGAGGTAGGCGCCCAGGCCGAACGTCAGCAGGTAGATGAGATTGATGTTGATGCCGAGCACGGAGACCATCTCGCGGTTCTCGATGCCCGCACGTACCGTCGCGCCGACATTCGTACGCGTCAGGAACAGCCAGAGCACGAGCACCACCACCGTCGTCACCACGATCAGCGTCAGCCGGTACATCGGGTAGACCACAAACCCGAGATTGACCACGCCGGACAGGCTCGGCGGCGCCAGCACGGAGAAGCCGACAGGACCCCAGATGATAATGATGAGCTCCTGAAGGATCAGTGCGACCGCGAACAGAAACAGGAGCTGATAATCGTGGTGGGCGGCGTAGAGACGTTGAATGCCGATATGCTCGATGACGAAACCAATCAGCACCACCAGGAAGGGAGCGAACAAGACGCCGATGAAAAACGGATTGATCACGCTCGCGATCGCCGTTCCCGTCGTCAGCTTGACGATGGCATAGGTGAAATAAGCCCCGAAGGCGTAAAGCACACCGTGCGCAAAATTGGGAATGTTGAGCATGCCGAGCACGAGCGTCAGGCCGACGCCCATGAGGGCGTAGAGCATACCCGTGGCAAGGCCATTGAGCAGTTGGCTCGCGATGAGGAAGGTGTTCATCTTCGACCGGCAAGAGGGCTTGGAGGAGAATGACGGTCGGTCGCCCCCCTCGGGGCCGACCGTCATCGCAACGGCAGGGGACCGCCCCGGCTCCAAGGTCGCGGAGCCGAGGCACTCCCGTCAGGTATGGCTCAGAACGCGCCCACGCCCTTCTTGCATTCGTTGAGATCCGCCGGCTGCGGCGTCGAGCTAACGTCGACGATCTCGGCGAAGTCGAACTTGTCCTTCATCTTGTCGGCCGGCTTGGTCTTCAGGACGAAGTAGGGCCGCACGGTCTGGTGCGTCCGCGCATCGATGGTCGTCGGGCCGATGAAGGTCTCGCCCTTGAACTTCTCCAGCGCCTCGACGACCTTCTTGGGATCCGTGCTGTTGGCCGCCTTCATGCCCGTGAGAACCATCGTCATGAGACCGTAGGTCGCGGCAGGGCCGTATCCTGGCGGCTGGCCATACTTCTTCGTGTAGTCGGCCACGAACTTCTTGTTCGCCGGTGTATCGATGGTCGGATAGTAGTTCGAGCCGACGATCAGATTGGCGCGCTGCTTGGCATCGAGCTGGATCAGCTCTTCGACACCCGCCGACCAGGACATGACGACCGGCTTCTTCGGCGTGAAGCCGAAGTTGTAGAGCTGACGGACGGCCGTGATCGCATCAAGGCCGAAGTTGATCATGTAGACCGCGTCGGGATTGGCGGCCATGGCCTTGGTGATGAAGGCCGAGTACTCGCGGTGCCCGAGCGGATGGCGGTCGACGCCGACCACCTTGAGACCGTACTTGGGGGCGAGTTGCTCGACGTATTTCTGCAGCGTCCAGCCGAAGGCGTAGTCGACGACGAACAGGTAGATCGTCTTGGCGTTCGGGTTCGCCTTCTTGAAGACCTTCAGGTTGGCGTCCATCGCCGTCCAGGCGGCTGCGGCCCACATGAAGGCATAGCGGTGGCAACGCTTGCCGGAGATGTCCTCGGTGCCGCCGGAGAACCAGTAGACCACCTTGTTCTTCTTGGCGACCTCGGTCACCGCGAGCGCCACACCCGACGACCACGGACCGATCACGGCAGCGGCCTTCTCGGTATCGATGGCCTCCTGCACACGCCGGGCGGCAATGGCGGATTTCGTCTCGCTATCCCGAATGACCAGCTTGATCTTCTTGCCGGCGACCGAGCCGCCGAAATGCTCGATGGCGAGACGCGCGCCCCGCTCCATCAGTGGACCCGTATCGGCGTATGGACCCGTCATGGGCACGACGGCCACGATCGGCACCTCGCCGTCGGCGGCCCGCGCCTTCTCGGCAGCCGCCCAGCCGGCCCCGATCGTCAACGCTCCGACCAGCGCCGCAACGCCAGGTCTTTTCCACGATTTGAGAATTCCGCTCATTCGACACCTCCTGACTACGCCTGACGGGACAGAGCCTCCCGCATTCGCCACCACCCAGCATCGCGTCGCACGGACGCGGCAGAGACTTGCACTTGTCGTTCGGTCACGTCCCCGCTGCTATTGCAGCATTCCCGAGCATGGGGCGACCGCAGGATTTGTCGTTTGATTGATGGTGACGCGCAATTGTGCATCTGTCAAACGTGCCATTATGCCAGCCACGGAGACGCCGACGACGCATATGCGTTCGCCCGGCCCTTGCGTTCCAGTGCTATTGCGCGACATCGAACGGAGTGATCTCTTAGGCCTTAGTGACTGGGCTCGGATCGGCCTTCGAAGGACCGAGCCCGTAGCGAAGCGTGGCGGCCCGCTCGGGGCCGGCCTGACACAGGGAGCCGACGACCATGGCCATCGAGAACCTCGATGCGATGCTGCAACAGGCCTTCGATGAGAGCACCAAGATCTATCAGGCGCGCGGCTTCCAGCGCCGGATTGGCTTCGGCAAGAAGCCGGCCATCATCTCGGTCGATCTCGCCAACGCCTGGACGCGGCCCGGCAATCCCTTCACCTGCGACATGGAGAAGATGGACAGCGAGATCATCCCCGGCATGCAGCGGCTGCTCGAGGCCGCGCGCAACAACGGCCACGTGGTCGTGCACGTCACGACGGCCTACCAGAACACCGACCGCAGCGATCCCCACACCGACATGGGACAGTGGCACAACAAGATCCCGGTCGAGGCCGTCAATCTCACCGACGAGCACCTGTGGGCCATCGACAGCCGCATCGCGCCGATCAAGGGCGAGTGGGTGATGCTGAAGAAGCGGGCCTCGTCATTCTCCGGCACGCCGCTCGCGGGCTATCTGCGCTCCTGTGGCGTCGATACGATCCTCGTCACCGGCGTCACCGCCACGGCCTGCGTGCGCACGACGATCTGCGACGGCATACAGGACGGGTTCCGAACCATCGCCGTCAGGGAGTGCATCGGGGACCGCGTTCCCGGCGCCGTCGCCTGGAACCTCTACGACATCGACGCCAAGTTCGCCGATGTCGAGACGGTCGACACCTGCGTCAACTACCTCAACAACGTCGAGGGCTGGAACAACGAGCAGCCGGCCTGACGACCGCGGTGACGCGGCGCGACGGGCCGCCTAGCGGCGTCGGTCCAGGCTGTTGATGAAAGCGATGATCTTGTCGACGTCGGCGTCGGGCAGCACGAAGCGCGGCATGACGTCGTGCGGGGCGGCAATGCCACGCGTCAGCGGCTCGCGCAACGCCAGCACGGGGTGGCGTTTGTGTAGTGTCCGGAAGGGCGGCGCCTTTGGATTGGGGCTGGCATCGCGCGAGCCGATGGCATGGCAGGCCGCACAATGCTTTGTCACCAGCCCCCGCCCCTCGGCCAGTACGCGAGCCGACTCCGCGGCGATCTCACCTTCGGCTTTCAGCCGCGCCAGTCCCTGCTTGGCGCCGATCAGGCTCGGATCGATCAACAGCGCCCTCCTGTAGTCTGCGACGGCCGCCGCCTTGCGCCCCAGCGCCTCATGAGCGTAGCCGCGATTGTTGTAGGCAAGCGCATAGATGGGGTTGAGCGCGATGGCCCGCGTATAGTCGGCGATGGCCCGCTCCATCTGGCCCGCGCGCCGATAGGCGAGCCCCCGATTGTTGTAGGCGCTGGCGCTTTGCGGGCCAAGGGCGATGGCCTGGCTGAAGTCGGCGACGGCAAGATCGAGATTGCCGCGGAGCATGTGGACGTGGCCACGCCCGTTCAGAGCGAAAGCCGAGCCCGGGGCGACCTTGAGCGCCGTCGTGAAGTCAGCGAGCGCGCCATCGAGGTCGCCGAGCCCTACGCGCGCCTGGGCGCGCAACAGGGCAGCCTGAGCGTTCGCAGGCGCGAGGCGCATGGCCTCCGTGAGGTCGGCGAGCGCCATGTCGAGCGCGCCGGCAGCCAGCCGGGCCGCACCTCTCAGGCGGAACGCCGTGGCTTTCTCCGCAGCCAAGTACTTGCCACCGACGATGACCGCGCCGCAGGCCTCCAGCCGCTGTCTGGGGTCGCGTGCGGTCCGGCAGTCCGAGAGAGCATCGCCCCAGGCCGGCGTTCCCACGGACCAGAGAGCACCAGCGATGCCGATTGCCGCGAGGGCGCGTGTGCGCATAGTCTTCTCCTCGACCTTGGCCTTGCTACGGGCAGACAGGGTGTCCCGTCCTAGATGCCTCGTCGCAGGAGTCGCCCCCTTGAGGTCGATCAAACCTCGCGGCTCATCTTGTGTACAGCTCAATCCGGACGCGCTGCCACATCTGCATTCGTAGAGCGCGGATGATCGCTCCGGTATCGCCGGCCTTTGCCAGAAAGGACATCGCGCATGAGGAACGCGCTCGCATCGATGCTCTCCGGAACGGTGATCATTGCTCTGGCCGCGGCTCCCGGCCCACGAGCCTCTGCTCAGTCCACCCGCGCCACGGAAACCGCGCTCGGCTCCAGCCGATGCCCGGCCATTGGGATCACGAGGACGGACGAGGCGGGCGAACCGCTCGAAAAGAGCCGCTGGTACGCCTCGCACTGGCGCTGCCCGGGCTACAAGGGCCTCTATGTCTACATCGCCTATGGCGACCAGCGGGAGGGACTCGCCTTCGGCAGCCGGACGCGGCCAACGACGGAGTATCTCTGGCCCGGCGGCTTCGGTGCCTGGGGGCCGACCGTGGAATGGCGGGGCGGCAAGACTTCGAGGGGCTCGCGCGCACCTCTGACGGCGATTATCCGCTATTCCTGGAGCATCGACGCCCGCGCGCCCGGCAAGGCGGCTGACACAGGGGCGGATCTCGCCGTCATTCGCGTCGGCCGCGGGCGCAAGGACACCTGCATCGTCGCCTGGGTCGACGTCTCACTCAACCGGGACGCCCTGGCGCTGGCGCGTCGCTACGCAGACAGCGCGGCACGGGACATCGTGTGCGCTCGCCTGAAACAGCCGGCGCGGCTCGGCCGCCAACGACCCGACTGAGCCGCGAGGCGCGGGGCGGGCACATCACCACCACAGGGCGGCGCGTCCCCACGTCTCATTTGCGCGTGGCGAGTTCCTCGCGCTTGATCTCGAGCGCGAGCCACTCCTCTTCCGCCGTCGCGAGCTCGGCCGAGCACGCTTCGAGCTGCGCGGCCGCGGACTTGAACGCCGCGGGATCGCGCGCATAAAGCGACGTGTCGGCGAGCCGGCCCTTCAGCGTATCGATCTCCGCCTCGAGCGCCGCCATCCGCTCCGGCAGGAGATCGAGCGCCCGCTTCTCCTTGAAGGACAGCTTGGCCGGGGACGTGACGCCGCTCCCTGCGCCCGCCTCGCTCGAGACGCCGCCCTGCGCGGCTTCCTTCCGCCGCGCCGCAGCGGGCTCCGGCGCATTGCCCGCTCTTTGCGCCTGCATGTCGGAGTA
>JAGRKR010000528.1 GCA_020442225.1 Hyphomicrobiaceae bacterium
TTGGGCTCGCAGGACAGCGCCAACGCGATCATGACGCGCTGACGCATGCCGCCGCTCAGATGGTGGGGGTATTGCTTCAGGCGGCGCGGCGGATCGGAGATGCCGACCTTCTCGAGCAGCGACAGCGCCCTCGCCTCCGCCGCCTTGTGATCGAGCCCCAGGTGCTCCTGGATGGTCTCGGTGAGCTGCAGACCGATGGTGAGCACGGGGTTGAGCGACGTCATCGGCTCCTGGAACACCATGCCGATCGAGCCGCCACGCACCCGGCGCATCTCGGCGTCGCTCAGAGCCAGAATGTCACGCCCCTGGAAGCGGATATTGCCGCCGACCACGCGCCCCGGCGGGTTGGCGACGAGCCGCAGGATGGACAGAGCTCCGACCGACTTGCCGCAGCCGGACTCGCCGACGACGGCGACCGTCTCGCCCTCGTTCACGTCATAGGTAATGCCATCGACGGCCTTCACCACACCTGCGGATGTGAAGAAGTGCGTCTGTAGGTTCTCGACCTCGAGCAGCTTGGCCACCGAGTTCCCTTTCCTCCCTGTCGCAGGCTCTTATTGAGTGACCTGCTTCGTTCCCGTCACGCGTGCCGCGCGGCAAGGTCGTACCCGCTGGAATGTCGCGGATTGCTCACGGCGCTTCACGAGGCAGCGCCAGCGAGATTGCCGTATATAACCCAAACGGAACCCGCAATGCAATTCAAGTTGGTGAAGGCTTGCCTTCACTCCTGCGCTAGGGTCAAATCCGACAAAGTCCTTCCACACAGGCCGTCTAATGCGTTCGCGCCAGCTTTCCTCCGCTGGCGGAACGTGCCTCCGCGAAACCCGATCCCCGACGAGACCACGATATGAGCGATCCCATCACGCGACTGCCGGAGCACGCACGCCTCGCGCCTCCCGCCGACATGACACAGGGCAAGACCGCAAGCGGGGTCGCCTACGTCGCAGCCGGTAGCGGCGCACCCCACCTGCTCTTTCACGGCGGCGCCGGCTCGTGGCGTCATTGGTATCTGAACATCCGCGCGCTCTCCGAGCACTTCCGCGTCATCGCCATAGATTCCCCGAGCTATGGCGCTTCCGATCCCGTACTGCCCGACATCGCCGCCGAGGCTTACGTGGATCGTGTACATTCGGCGGTGGACGAGATCGTGCCGGCGCCCGAGCGTGTGCACATCTCCGGCTTCTCGTTCGGCGGCATGATCGGCGCGGCCGTCGCCGCCCGGCTCGGCCCACGCCTGGCCTCGCTGGCGCTCGTCGGCACGGCCGGCTTCCCCCGCAAGGAAATCCGTGATCTCGGCCTCGTCGGACGACGCAAGCTCGCCGAAGCGCTCGGCCGCGAGCCGAGCGAGGCGGAGGTGCGTGCAATGCACTCCGACAACCTCGCCAAGCTCATGATCTGGGACCCTGCCAAGATCGACGTGACGGCCATCGACATCCAGGCCGCCAACGTCGCCCGCACGCGCTTCGACTCGCGCCGGCTGAGCTGGATGGGCCGCATGCCCGAGTTCCTCGCGGCCATCCAGGCGCCCGTCAAGGTCATCTATGGCGAGCACGATACGACGACCTATCCCGCCCTCGAGCACCGGCTCGAGCAGGTTCGCGAGACCAAGCCCGAGGCCGAGATCGAGGTGGTGCCAGGGGTCGGGCACTGGACCCAGTATGAAGCGCCGGACGCCGTCAACCGCGCTCTCATCCAGTTCCATTCCCGGGCCGAAAGCACGCGTCCATGAAGGCTTTGCGCGTAGAACCGCTCTGCTCTACGCTTTGCCTCGACCAGCCGTCCCACCCCTTCTGGAGAGCGCCATGGGCAAAGTCCTGACCGCCGCCGACATCGCCGGATATCAGCGCCACGGCTATCACTTCCCGACCCGCGTCCTGTCACGTGAGGAGGCTCGGCACTACCGCAGCCGCCTGGAGACCTACGAGGCCTCCTCCGGTGGCCCGATCGCGCCGCGCATGCGCCAGAAGGTGCACCTCCTCTTCACCTGGGCCGCCGAACTCGTGCGCCATCCCCGGATCCTCGACGCCGTCGAGGACGTGATCGGCCCGGACATCCTCTGCTGGACCTCGAACTTCTTCATCAAGGAGCCGCAGACGCCCGACTATGTGTCCTGGCATCAGGACGGCACCTACTGGGGCCTTTCGAGCAGCGACGTCGTTTCGGCCTGGGTGGCGCTTGCCGATGCCCCCGTCGAAAGCGGCGCCATGCGCTTCTGGCCCGGCAGCCACAAGATGGAGCAGCTTCCCCACAACGATACCTTCCACGAGCACAACCTGCTGACGCGCGGCCAGGAGATCGCCGTCGACGTTCCCGAGAACGAGGGCATCTCGGTGCCGCTCGCCGCCGGCGAGATGTCGCTCCATCACGTGCTGCTCGTGCACGGCTCCGGCCCCAACACGACCAATGACCGCCGCATCGGCCTGGTCATGCGCTTCATCCCCCCGCACGTGGCGCAGACCAAGACGACCGACTCCGCCACCCTCGTGCGCGGCGTCGACCGCTTCGGCCATTTCGATCTGGAGCCGGCGCCGAAGAGCGACCTCGACGCCGCCGCCGTGGCCGCACATCAGGACGCCGTCACCCGCAAGATCAAGACCCTCTACTCCGGCACCGACCGACAGGACTTCCGCGCCTGATCCCCGTCCGGCCGCACGCGGCCGGTCACGCCACCGAGGAGCGCCCATGGCGAGCAGCGCAATCGACTCCGAGCTCTTCGGCGCCTTCTTCGCGCCACCGGCCTATCGCGACATCTTCTCGGATCGCAACCGCGTGCAGAAGTGGCTCGACATCGAGCGTGTGCTCGCCGAGGTGCAGGCTGAGATCGGCATGATCCCCGCGGCTGCCGCCGCCGAGATCGCCCGCCACTGCGATGCCGCCAAGATCGACCTGTCGCAGATCGGCGCGGGCGTCGCCGCCACGGCGCACCCTCTCGTGCCGGCGCTGCGCATCGTCGAGGGGCTGTGTGCCGACGGGCTCGGGGAGTTCATCCACTACGGCGCCACGACCCAGGACATCATGGACACCGGTATCGTGCTCCAGGTGAAGGAGGCTTGGCCCCTTCTCAAGGGCGACCTCGGCGCCTGCCGCACGGCGCTGGCCGCCCTCGCCGGACGCCACCGTGCCACCGTCATGGTCGGGCGCACGCACGGACAGCAGGCGCTTCCCATCACGTTCGGCTTCAAGGTCGCCGTCTGGATCGACGAGATCGATCGCCATCTCGAGCGCATGACCGAGGCTGAGCCGCGCCTCTTCGTCGGCAACCTCACCGGCGCCGTCGGCACCATGGCCTCCTTCGACGGCCATGGCCGCCGCATGCAGCGCGAGGTGCTGACCCGGCTCGGCCTCGGCACGCCGCGCATCTGCTGGCATGCCGCGCGCGACCGCTACGGCGAGCTGGCCTTCCTGATGACGCAGATCTCCAGCACGCTCGCAAAAATCGCCAACCAGATCTACACGCTCCAGCAGATCGAGTTCGACGAGCTGGCGGAGCCGCATCCCCACGGCAAGGTCGGTTCGTCCACCATGCCGCACAAGCGCAATCCGGCGCTGATGGAGCTGACCGTCGGCCTCGGCCGGCTGGTGCGGGCGAAACAGGTCGCGCTCACCGATGCCCTTCTCGTCGAGCACGAGCGCGACGTCTCCTGCAACCAGGTGGAGCGCACGTCGATCCCGGAGATGATGATCTACGTCGGGGCCATGCTGACGCACATGCGCTATTGCTTCGAAGGTCTCGAGGTGAAGCCCGCGAGGATGCGCGCCAATGCCGACCTGCTCGGCGGCTTGCTGCTCTCCGAGCGCGTGATGCTCGCCCTCGGCCGCCACATCGGCAAGCAGACGGCCCACGAAGTCGTCTACGAGATCGCCATGCAAGCTTTCGAGGCGTCCACGCCCTTCAAGACGGCGCTGCTGGCCGATCCACGCGTCGCCGCGCATCTCGATGCCGAGACCATCACATCTCTCCTCGATCCGGCCGACTATATCGGCGAGGCCGTCGCCATTGTCGACGATGTGATCGGCGGCTGAGGGCGTCCCGACATTCCGCGAATACCTGACAAGGGAGCTGAGCACATGGGCGACGATCTCTACGAAAAGGGCCTCAAGATCCGCAAGCAGGTGCTCGGCGAGGCGCATGTCGCCCGCTCGCTCGCCGCTGCTGAAGGCGACGACTTCACCAAGGCCGTGCAGGACTACGTCACGCGGATCGGCTGGGGCGAGATCTGGGGGCGGCCTGGCCTCGACCGGCGCAGCCGCTCCCTGCTCAATCTCGGCATGCTGTCGGCGCTGAATCGCTCCCACGAGCTCAAGGTGCACGTGCGCGGCGCGCTGAGGAACGGCGTCACGCGCGACGAGATCAAGGAGGCCTTCCTGCAAGTCGCGCTCTATTGCGGGGCGCCGGCGGCGCTGGAGAGCTTCCGCATCGCGCGCGAGGTCTTCCAGGAGATGGACGGCGAGACGAAGCGCTGAGTGCGGACACCGGTGGAGACAAACGCCATGCGTATCGAGCGCATCGAGACCATCGCCCTCGAGATGCCCTTGCCCCGCATCTACCGGGGCAGCTTCTACGACCTCACACACCGCGCCACGCTCATCACCCGCGTGTACACGGACCAGGGCATCGTCGGCGAGATCTATAACGGCGACGACGCCGAGGTGCAGAAGGATGTCGCCAGGGTTATCGACCGCTTCATCGCGCCGGCGCTCGTCGGCGCCGACGTTTTCAACATCGAGGGCTGCTGGGAGAAGGCGCTGCCCGTCAGCTTCAACATCCGCCTGCCCCGCAAGGTCGCCACCACCGCCATCGCCGCCGTCGACAGCGCGCTCTGGGATGCGCTCGGCAAGGCGCTGGGCCAACCGCTCTACAAGCTCTGGGGCGGCTATCGCGACCGGCTGCCGGTCATCTGCATCGCCGGCTACTACGAGGACGGCAAGACGCTCGCAGACTACGGCCGCGAGATGGAGGACCTGCGCCGGCGCGGCTTTGCCGGCTGCAAGTTCAAGGTCGGTGGACGCAGCCCCCAGGAGGACGCCGCGCGCGTGCGCGCTGCACGGGAGGGCGGGGGGCCGGATTTCGTGCTCGCCGTCGACGCCAACCAGGCCTACAGCGTCGCCGATGCGCTCGCCTTCTGCCGCCTCGTCGAGGACCTGGACATCCGCTGGTTCGAGGAGCCGTGCAGCTGGCGCAACGATCGCCTCGCCATGGCGCACGTCCGCAAGGCTGGCGGCATCCCGGTGGCAGCTGGCCAGAGCGAGTATCACCTGGCCGCCTGCCGGGATCTCATGATCGACGGCGCCATCGATGTCTGCAACTTCGACTCGAGTTGGGGCAGCGGCCCCACGGAATGGCGACGCGTGGCGGCGGTTGCGCATGCCTTCGGCGTGCAGATGGCGCATCACGAGGAGATGCAGGTTTCCGCCCACCTGCTCGCCGCCATTCCGCACGGCACCTACGTCGAGGCCTTCCACCCCGACCGCGATCCGCTGATGTACGCCCTGCCGGCCAACCTCAACCCCTTCGAGAACGGACTCTATCGCTTGCCGGAGGGGCCGGGATACGGCATCACACTCGACCAGGGCTGCGTCGCCAGATATCGCCTGTGAGGAGCACGACATGCGCAAGGCCGTCATCGTCACGGGAGCGAGCAACGGCATCGGCCGCGCCACGGTCGAGCGGCTGGCGGCAGACGGCTACCTCGCCATCAACCTCGACATCGCCGCCGCACCAACTGCCGGGGCGCACATCGTCAATCATCGCGTCGATCTCGCCGACGAGGCTGCGACCCGCGAGCTGTTGAGCGGTATCGTCGCCGAGCACGAGGTGGCCGGCCTCGTCAACAACGCCGGGCACGCCTATACGGCGACGCTCGAGGAGACATCGACGGAGCTGCTGGAGAAGACCTGGGCGGTCAATCTCAGGGCGGCCACCCTTTGCGCGCAGATGGTCGTGCCGGGCATGAAGGCGCGCCGCTTCGGCCGGATCGTCAACATCGCCAGCTCGGCGGCGCTGGGCCGGCGGTTGCGCACGGCCTATGCCGGCTCCAAGGGCGCGCTCATCTCCATGACCAAGGTCTGGGCGCTGGAACTCGGCAGCCACGGCATAACGGTCAACGCCATTGGACCCGGCCCCGTGGCGACGGAGCTGTGGCGGCGCATGAACCCGGCCGACTCCGAGGAGGTCCAGCGCCGCATAGCCAGCGTCCCCGTCGGGCGCGTCGGCGAGCCCGCCGATATCGCCAACGCCATCGCCTTCTTCATGGACCCGCGCGCGGGCTACGTCACCGGCCAGGCGCTCTATGTCTGTGGCGGCATGTCGATCGGCAGCGCCGCCATCTGACGGCGCCGCCAGCGCCGCTCAGCTCCCCGAGAAGTTCGGCTCGCGACGCTCCGACATGGCGCGCACGCCTTCCTTGAAGTCCTCGGTCTTGCGCAGCCAGGTCTGCTCGACCAGCTCATGGTCGGTCGCCGCCTTCACGGCCTCGGCGAGCCCCTGGCGCATGGTCGCGCGCGTCGACTGGACGGCGAGCGGAGCGGAGATGGCCAGGTCGCGGGCGAAGTCGAACGCCGCGGCGCGCAGCTTCTCGAGCGGCACGAGCATGTCGGCGAGGCCCATCCGGTAAGCCTCCTCCCCCTTGATGCGCTCGCCCGTGTAGAACATCCTGGCCGCCGCCTGCTGGCCGACGATGCGCGGCAGGGTCGTGGTCAATCCGAAGCCCGGATGGAAGCCGAGGCGGGTGAAGTTCGCCGAGAAGCGCGCTTCGGGCGCCGCTACGCGGAAGTCGGGCATGAGCGCCAGACCGAGACCGCCGCCGATGGCCGGCCCCTGGATGGCGGCGACGATGGGCTTCCTGGTGCGGAAGAGACGGATCGCCTCGACGTAGAGATGCTGCGAGTCGACACGGTTGCGCTGCCCTTCGACGCTGCCGTCGGATTGAATGCGGCTGCCGTCTCCGAAGTTGGCGCCGGCGCAGAACGACTTACCTTCCGCCACCAGCAGCACGGAGCGGCACTCAGACATCTCGTCGAGCGTCTCCAGGGTGTCGGCGAGCTGCTGCACGAGCGCGTAATCGAAGAAGTTGTGCGGCGGCCGCCGGATCTCGATGGTCGCGACGTACTTGTCGAGCGAGACGCCCATATCCTTGTATTGCTTGAGGGTCGTCATGGTCGTCGGGTCCTTTCTGCGGTCGGTGTGCCGACAGGCGCGCGCCGGTCAGCGTTTGGCGATGAGCGCATCCAGCACGGTCGCGCCCTGGCCGGAAGCGTGGACGCGCACGGGATTGAGGTCGATCTCCGACACGAGGTCGGCGTTGTCAGCGGCAAAGTGCGACAAGCGCACCAGGATGTCCACGACTGCCGGCACGTCCGCGGCCGGCGCGCCGCGCACACCGTCGAGCAGCGGCGCCGCGCGCAAGACCCGCACGAGACGCTCGGCGGCGGCCGGCGTCAGAGGCACCGGCGCGAAGGCGACGTCCTTGAGCACCTCGACATGAATGCCGCCGAGACCGACCATGAGCAACGGCCCGAACAGCTCGTCGCGGCTGACGCCAACGATCATCTCGAGGCCGGCCGCGGCCATGGGTTGCACGAGCACGCCCTCGATGCGGGCGGCGGGGGCATGGCGCTGGGCGCTCGCCAGGATGCGCGCATAGGCGGCCGCGACCGCGTCGTCGCCCTCGAGCCCGACGGCCACGCCGCCCGCCTCGGTCTTGTGCAGGATGTCGGGCGACTGCACCTTGAGCACCACCGGCCCGCCAAGGCCCCTCGCCTCGGCGACGGCCGCCTCGGGCGTCGTCACGAGCACACCGCCCTCCCGACCGCCGATGCCGTAGTGCGTCAGCACGCGGCGCGCCGTCACTTCGCTGAGAAGCGGGCCGGCAGCGCTGAGCTCGGCCCTGGCCGCGGCCCTGGCCGCCTCGGCGACCGGGGATGGACCGTCGCCCGAGCGATAGCGCTCCAGGAAGGCGCCGTAGTCGGCCATCGCGGCCATGGCGCGGGCGCAATTCTGCAGGTCGGTGTAGAGGGGGTAGCCCGCATCGGAGAGCAGCGCGATGGAGCTGGCGACGGGCAGTGTATAGGTCCACATGACCAGCGGCTTCGGACACTCACGCGCCACCTCGAACAGCAGCTCCTTCTCCGGCTCGTAGGAGTGCGCGCTGCGCGCCGTCGTGACCACCACCACCCCGTCGATGATGGGCGAGCGGGAGGCCAGCTCCGCCAGCCGCGCGTAGCCGAGCGTGCGGATGGCCTGGGCCGTACCGTCCACCGGGTTCTGCGAGGTGCCGTAGGCCGGCAGGTAGGCATCGATGACGTCGCGCGTCGGCCGGTCGAGCTCCGGCACCTCCAGCCCCGCACCGGCGCATGCATCCGCAATCCAGCCGGCGCCGCCGCCCGAACCCGAGACGATGCACACCCGGCGCCCTTTCGGCAGCCGCCGCATGTTGCACGAGAAGGCCGCGGCGATGTCGATCATCTCGTCCATGTCGCGGCCCTCGATCAGGCCGTAGTGGTCGAACATGGCGCGATAGGCGCTGTAGGAGCCGGCGAGCGAACCGGTATGGGACGCCGCCGAGCGGCGCCCGGCGTCCGATTGCCCGATCTTGGTGAAAATGATGGGCTTGCCCGCGCGCGCCGCCTTGTCGGCCACGCGACGGAAGGTTTCCGGGTTCTTGATCGACTCGACGAAGAGGATGAAGACGTCCGTCTCGCCCTCGTCGAGCATGAAGTCGACGATGTCGAAGCTCTCGAGACAGGCTTCGTTGCCGGTCGTGACGACGTAGCTGAAGGGCAGTCCCTTGGCGTCCCCGCGATCGAAAAAGGCGAACCCGACGCCGCCGCTCTGCGCCAGCACCGCGATGCGGCCGCCCTCGCGCGTCGTCGAGATCAAGGGACGCTCGCGCAAGGCCATCGACGGGCTGAAGGTCGGACAGAGCGCGGTGCGAGTGTTGACGAAGCCCTGCGAGTTGGGGCCGCAGACCGCCATGTCGTAGCGTTCCTGCACGCGGCGGAGCTCGGCCTGCAACTCACGTCCCCGCTCGCCCGTCTCCTCGGCGAACCCGGACGTGATGATGTGCGCCGCCTTGACGCCCGCCTTACCGCAGCGCTCGAGCTCGGCCGGCACGTGCTCGGCCGGGATGATGAGCACGGCGAGATCGACCTGCTGGGGCACGTCGGCGATCGCCGGATAGGCCTTGAGCCCGGCGACCTCCGCCTCACGGCGCGCTATGGGATAGACGGGCCCGGCGAAGGGGTGGCCGCGCATGACCGAGAACGTCCGCCCGCGCAGTTTCGACTGGTCGTTCGTCGCCCCGACGACGGCGACGGCATTCGGCCACAGCAACGCCCGGATATCCGGCATTTCACGCCCCTCGCCTGACGCCAGCGACTCGACTAGCGCAACCCGAGGCCGCGGGCGATGATGCCG
>JAGRKR010000529.1 GCA_020442225.1 Hyphomicrobiaceae bacterium
CTCTATGCCCGCCTGCAGGGCACGGATTTCACCGGCGGGCAGCTCCAGTTCGCCGATTTCTCGAGCGCGGGCATGCAAGGCGTCATCATGGCTCACGCCAACCTGATGGGGGCAAGCTTCCTCAGCGCCGACCTGCAGGGCGCCTCGCTCTACAAGGCCAGGCTGCAGGGGGCCGACTTCGGTGGCGCGAAGCTGACGGGTGTCGATCTGCGCGACGCCGTGATCTGGGAGACGACGCCGCCCCACGAGGAGACGGCGCCGTTCGCCGACTTCACCGACATCACGCTGAAGCCCCTCGGCACACCGGAGCTCGCCTCCCTGAAGATCGCCCTCGAGCAGATCGGCAAGCGCCCGTTGACGCTCAAGATGAAGGACAAGCTGGCGATCCTGACCTCCGCCGCGGAAAGCGCACGCTGGGCCGGCTCGAGCGAGGAGAAGAGCTGGCAGAAGCTCGTGACCGTGACCGCTAGCGCCAAGACGCCCGTGTACAAGGGCGAGATCACGGATTTTCTGGGCAAGCTCGGCTGTCTCGCGCGCTGGAACGACGGCTTCGTCGGCGCGGGCGTGATCAAGCGGGCCCTGTCACCTCGGTTCAAGGGGGACATGCCCATGCTCTACGACAAGCTGCGCGCGACGACGTGCGCGGCCTCGCGCAGCGTCCTCAAGGGGCCGCTGGCGCGCATGGCCGTGGAAGCCGACAGCGCCCGCGGCAACTGACGCCGTTCGAGCCCGCAAGGGGGCCGCATAGGTCTTGCGCACATCGGCGCGGCACGCTATGTTGAGAACATTACAGGAACGCAGCGGCCCGATATTCTGTGGAGAAGGGTGCGCGCGTCGGCAAGGTGCGGACGGCGCGGAGTATGGTCGGCGGCGAGTCTCGGCCTCGACAGGGCGGACCCGGAGCCCGGGTCCCGCAGCGGCGCCGACGAATGTGACCCCGCTGGTGCGCGGTCACGCCGTCCCGGAACAATTGAGGAGCATGTCATGGCCGGATCCGTAAACAAGGTCATTCTGGTCGGCAATCTCGGCAAGGACCCGGAAGTGCGGCGGACGCAGGATGGCCGGCCAGTGTGCAACCTGCGGGTCGCCACCACCGACTCCTGGCGCGACAAGAACTCGGGCGAGCGCCGCGAGCGCACGGAATGGCACGCCGTCGTCATTTTCAACGAGGGACTGTGCCGGGTGGCCGAGCAGTATCTGAAGAAGGGTGCGAAGGTATACATCGAGGGTCAACTCCAGACCCGCAAATGGCAGGATCAGTCCGGTCAGGAGCGCTATACAACCGAAGTCGTTCTGCAAGGCTTCGGCGGCCAGCTCACCATGCTGGACGGCCGCGGCGGGCCCGGCATGCAGGAGAGCGGCCAGGGCGATTACGACAGCGGGCCGTCGTCCGGCGGCTATCGCGAGCAGGCACCGGCGCGCGGCGGCGGCAAGGGGAAGCCCGGCGGCTTCGACAAGGCGCTGGACGACGAGATCCCGTTCTGAGCCTGCGAGGCTGCTGACGGCGGCAAGCACCAGGGTGCGATCGGTCGGGGTGGCTGCGCGCAAGCGCAGCCGTGATGAGCGTGAATCGCGCCCTGCGCGCACCGGGCGCGCGTGATCAGGCGCATCGGACGATTTGACTCCCATATGGTTTTTCGGACTTCGGCCGCTTGCACCGGTGGGGCCGGCGTTGGCGCATGCGCGCGATCGTTGCATCGACACCCTTCAGG
>JAGRKR010000530.1 GCA_020442225.1 Hyphomicrobiaceae bacterium
CCCCTTTACCGTTTCGCCGTGCGACCGCCGGCCAGTCGCGCCGCACGCGCCTACTCGACGATGTCGCCGGAGATGGTGGTGCGGTGCATGTAGCGCGGCTCGTTGTAGTCGCTGAGCGCCTGATGGATCGTGGCGCGATTGTCCCACATCACGAGATCCCTGGCGCTCCAGTGGTGGCGATAGACGAACTCGGCGCGCGTCGAGTGGCGGAACAGGAAGTTGAGCAGCGCCTCGCTCTCCTCGTGGCTCAGCTCCATGATGCGCGTCGTGTAGCCCTCGTTGACGTAGAGCGACTTGCGACCCGTCTCGGGATGCGTCCGCACGACCGGATGAATGACGGGCGGACGGGCCTTGAAGGCCTCCTCGGGGATCGGCGCCGCCCAACGCTTGGAGAACTTCTCGTAGCCCTGCCGGAAGTCGTGCTCGGCGGTGAGTGTGTCGAGGAAGGCCTTCATCTTGTCGGAGAGCGCGTCATAGGCGGCCGCGGTGCTGGCGAACATCGTGTCGCCGCCCATGGACGGGATCTCCAGGCCGTGCAGGAAGGAGGCCTTCGAAGGGATCTTCTGGTAGCTCAGGTCGGTGTGCCAGAACCAGCCGGCCTTGGCGCGGCCGAAGCCCTTGTTGGACAGCACGTAGACCTCCGGCAACCCCGGCAGCAGATCGCTTTTCAGTACGTGCTGCTCGAGCTCGCCGAAGCGCCGGCTGAAGGCCACGTGCTGTTCCGGCGACATGCTCTGATTGCGCAGCAGCAGGACCGAATGGCGATTGAAGGCGTCGTAGAGCGTGTTGAAGGTCTCGTTGTCGAGCGGCTGAGCCAGGTCGACACCCTCGATGACAGCGCCGATCGCGGAGCTGATCGGTTTGACGTGGATGGTCATGCGCGGTTCCTCCTTCTCCCGGGCATTGGCTCCCGAGCTTGTCATTGGTCTGGACGAGTTATGATGCCCTCAGTGCAACGGGTCCGGCAAGTCATTTGCAGCCGGTGATCAATGTTGAGTACGACCTGTGCACGGCAGGCGGCTCATCTCTGAACGGCCGAGTTGTCGGCGAGCCAGGCTTGCGCCATCAGCACATTCCACAGCGGGTGCGCCCAGTCCGTGCCGTCGAGGTGCGCCCGCCAATGCTGACGGATGGCGGCCGGCTGAAACAGTCCCTGGTCGCGCAGCCGCGTTTCGTCGAGCAGATCCTCGGCCCAGTCGCGCAGCGGGCCGCGCAGCCACGCGGCGAGGGGGATGCCAAACCCCATCTTCGGCCGGTCGATGAGCGTGCGCGGCAGGCGGCGATAGAGCACCTGCCGCAAGGCCCATTTGGTCTCAGTGCCGCGCAGCTTGAGGCGCCGCGGGAACGTCCAGGCGAGTTCGACGACGCGATGGTCAAGCAGTGGGACACGGGCCTCGAGCCCCACCGCCATGCTGGCGCGGTCCACCTTGGTCAGGATGTCGTCGGGCAGGTAGGTCAGCGTGTCGGCCAGCATCATGCGCTCGAGCTGGTCGGGCACCCGCTCGGACAGGCTCGTGTCCCACAGGACACCCTTGTACTCTTCGCCGCCGATGACGAGTGCGCCCGGCTCGTCCCAATGGCTGATCATGCGTCGGTAGAGTGCGTCCGGATCGTTCGTGACCACGGCGCGCGCGAACGAACGTAGCCGCGAGCCGAGGGCCGTCTTGCGCAACCGTCTCGGCAGGAGGCCGCCGGCCCGGTCGATCAGCGCGTCCGGCGTTGCGAGAACGGCGCGGGCCAGAGTGCCGCGAACCGGCGCCGGTGCGCTGCTCGCTCGCGACCAGAGGCCGAGCGCCTGGGGATAGCGCGTGTAGCCGGCGAACAGCTCGTCGCCGCCGTCGCCCGAGAGCGCCACGGTCACGTGCTTGCGGGTCAGCTCGCAGACCAGCAACGTCGGCAGCTGCGAGGCATCCGCAAACGGCTCGTCGTACCAGCGGGGCAGCGACGTCACGAGGTCGAGGGCGTGGGCGGCGGTGGCGTAGAGCTCGGTGTGCTCTGTGCCAAGATGGCCGGCAATGGCGCGGGCGGCCGGCGCCTCGTCGAAGCCTTTCTCCGCGAAGCCGATGGTGTAGGTGTTGATGCGCCGCCCGGCGGTTTCGGCCATCAGCGCGGTGACGAGCGAGGAATCGACGCCGCCGGACAGCAGCGCGCCGATCGGCACGTCCGAGACCAGGCGCCGGCGGACGGCATCGCTCAGCAACGCGTCCAGCCGGTCGACAGCCTCCTCGTCGGCGATGTCGCGCGGCGCGCGCACCGCTTCTGCGGCGATGGCTGTGAGGTCCCAATAGCGCGAAATGCGGACGATGCCGTCACGGCCGGCCTTCAGCACGGTTCCCGGCTCGAGCTTCCTCACCCCTTCGTAGATGGTGTGCGGAGCGGGAATGTAGTTGTGCCGCATGTAGCTGGCGAGGGCGCGGCGGTCGATGCGCGGTGTCCAGTCCGGCAGCGCGCGCAGCGCCTTCAGCTCCGAACCGAACCTCAGCAGGCCGGCCTCGTCGCTCCAATACAGCGGCTTGATGCCGAGCCGGTCGCGCGCCAGCACCAACTCGCCGGAAGCCTTGTCGTAGAGAGCGAATGCGAACATGCCGATGAGGCGCGGCAGCACCGCATCGACGCCCCACTCGGCGCAGGCCTCGAGGATGATCTCCGTATCGGAGTGTCCCTTCAGCGTGCGGCCGGTGCGGGCGAGGTCGGCGGCAATCTCGGCATGGGAATAGACCTCGCCGTTGTAGACGATGATGCAGCGTCCGCAGCCCGACGTCATCGGTTGCGCGCCCGTCGGCGAAAGGTCGCGAATGGAAAGACGGCGATGGCCGAGGCCGACACCGCGCACGCCATCCATCCACACGCCCCGCGCGTCGGGTCCGCGGTGCGCCAGAGTGTCCGTCATGCGGTCGAGCACCTCCGCCGGCGGCAGGGCGCGACCAGGTCTGAGACGCATGACGCCGGCGATACCGCACATATCAGTCGGCGCCCCCCGCGCGAGGCTCCGACGCCGCCGGTGTGGCAGGCGCGGTCGAGAGAGCTTCGGCCACCGGCCGCCCGGCCAGCACCGCCTCGTAAAGCCGCTCGTGCCGCAGCACGCATTCCTCCATGCCGAGCTCGCGGGCCACCCGCTCGCGTCCGGCCGCTCCCATGTTCCGCGCCAGTTCCGGATCGAGCGCCAGCGTAAGCAGCGCCCGCCCCATGGCCTGCCCATCGCGCACCGGGACGACGAAGCCCGTGACGCCGTCCGTGACGGCCTCCGCGTTGCCGCCGGCAGCCGTCGCCACGACCGGGCGGGCGGCGGCCATCGCTTCGGTCACCGCATTCGAGAAGCCTTCCTCGTGCGAAGCCGAGACAGCGATGTCGGCGCTGGCGAGGAGCGCCGGTACGTCGCTGCGCGCCCCGAGGAAGCGCATGTTCTCCAGCACGCCGAGCGTCGTCGCCTGCTGCCTGAGCGCCGCACCGAGGCCGTCGTCGCGGCCCACAATCCAGAGTCGCCAGCCGGGCGGCAGGCGATCCTTTATGCCGGCGAGCGCCGTGAGGAGATCGGCGTGGCCCTTGTAGGGGATGAGGTTGGCGAGGATCATGATGACGAGGTCGCGGCGTCCCGTGCCGACGCTGTCGCGGACGGTGGCGCGATCGACGGCAACCGCGAATGGCGCGAGGTCGATGCCGTTAGAGATGAGGCCGAGCCGCGCCGGCTCCACCCCCTCCGCGAGCAGTTGGGCGGTGACGGCGCGGGAATTGCCGAGGACGGCGCTCATGCGCCCGTGCAGGCGATGCTCGAGGCGCGCCAGCCGCGGACGCTTGAGCTGGTAGTCGTTGAGGGAGCG
>JAGRKR010000531.1 GCA_020442225.1 Hyphomicrobiaceae bacterium
GCCAGGATGCGGCGGCGCGCGAGAAGCAGGGGCCGGCGATCCGCATGCACGGACGGGCTCCACCAGGTCTGGGGCGCGCGAGAAGCCATGCTTCATCCATCATCTGGTGTGGGCGGTGGAGCGCCGACGACGCGGCGCCACACCGCAAGCCGCGCAAAATGCGGCTTGGCGCGCGGGCGTCGACAGGGTATGAACCGGCCTCGAACACCCCAAGGACTGCACGCTGCGCCGGGTCGACGACCCCTCGTTACAGCGTCAACGCGCGAGGTCGCACTTGCCCAAGGTTATTGCAAGCTCAATCCGTAAAGGCAATGTCGTCGATATCGACGGCCGCCTGCACGTGGTCATTCGCGCGGAGAACATCCATCCGGGCAAAGGCACGCCCGTAACGCATCTCGAGATGCGGCGCATCAGCGACGGCGTCAAAGTGGTCGAGCGCTATCGTACGACCGAGCAGGTCGAGCGGGCTTTCATCGACGAGGTGACGTACCAGTACCTCTATCAGGACGGCGAGAGCTACACGTTCATGCATCCCGAGACCTACGAGCAGGTCGGGGTTCCCGGTGAGATGGTCGGCGATCAGGCCGCCTATCTACAGGAGGGCATGGAAGTGACGCTCAGCATGCACCAGGGCGTGCCGGTGGCCATAGATCTGCCGGCGCGCGTTACGCTGGAGATCGTCGAGACCGAGCCGGTCGTGAAGGGGCAGACTGCGGCCTCGTCCTACAAGCCGGCCGTGCTCTCGAACGGCGTGCGCACGATGGTGCCGCCGCATGTTGCCGCGGGCACACGCGTTGTCGTCTTGACGGAAGACGGCAGCTACGTGGAGCGCGCCCGCGACTGAGCGACGTCAGCGCTTGCGACCTTTGCGGCCATTGGGCCGGCCGGCCTTGCGAAGGGACGGCAGCAGCGGCTCGATCCGCTTCGGCGGCAGCCTGAGATAGCGCGGCTCTGTCGGGACCACCGTCTTCTGGGCGGGCGCCTTGGCGGGCGACTCGGGCTTGCTGGCCTTGGCCTGGCCGGCCTTGGCGCCCACCGGCATAACCATGACCGCGGCGACGATCGTAATCAAGGCCAGGCGTGCAGCCCGCGGCTCGAACCGTCGTGGGCGCCCCATGGTGGCCAGCGGCGCGTCGCATTCATCCTGCAGAAGTGAGGTCGGATGCCGCGCTGCGACGTGCGGCGCCCGCGCCGTCGGCCCCGGTCGCCCGGGACGGCGCATCACGCAGGGGTTTTCGGGGGCAATACGATCGCTCATCTCGTGCCTAACGTGGCGCTCTTGCGGCGTGTGCGCAAGCCTGGAGTGCCGCCAGCATGAAAGGAAGGCGGGGCCGGGCCCGCCGTCGAGCCACGCCGTGCCGCCATCCCGGCAGGCCGTCTTGCGCCCGATCGTACTGCGTCGCGCCAAGCACGATAGCCACGCCTGACGCCCAGACACGAAGAAGGGCCGAAGCACTCGGCTCCGGCCCCACTTCCGATCACTCCGCTCATCCATTTCATCGCCGGGCATCGAGACCCGTCATGGCTTGGCGTCGCGTTATGAAACTTCCCCAGCGTTCCGGCTCGAACCCACGATCCGATTGACGTGCTCAGGCCGTGGGTCGCGCCTTGACTTCGCGTCCAGGCTTCAAGAAGCCTTCTTGGGCGCAGCCTTGGCCTTCTTGGCCTTGGACTTCTTAGCCTT
>JAGRKR010000532.1 GCA_020442225.1 Hyphomicrobiaceae bacterium
CCGCTGACGCAGCGCGAGATGGATCTCGCCGCCTCGATCCAGGCCGTCACCGAGGAGGTGATGCTGCGGATGACGCGCGAGCTTGCCGAGACTTTCCGCATTCCCAATCTCTGCCTCGCCGGCGGCGTCGCGCTCAACTGCGTCGCCAACGGCAAGGTGCTGCGCGACGGCGCCTTCGAGCGCATCTGGGTGCAGCCGGCATCGGGCGATGCCGGCGGCTCGCTCGGCGCGGCGCTAGCGGCCTACCATCTGCACCTCGGCCAGGAGCGCCAGGTTTCGGCGGCCATGGATGGCATGCAGGGCGCCTACCTCGGCCCCGCCTTCAGCCAGGACGAGATCGAGTCGCGCCTCGCGCGGTCCGGCGCGCGCTTCAGCGTGCACGACGACGACACGACGCTCGCCCGCACCGTGGACAGCCTCGTGGCAGGCGACGCCGTCGGCTGGTTCCAGGGGCGCATGGAGTTCGGACCGCGCGCGCTCGGCGCCCGCTCGATCCTGGGCGACCCGCGCAATCCCGAGATGCAGCGCAACCTCAACCTCAAGATCAAGTACCGCGAGAGCTTCCGCCCGTTCGCGCCGTCCGTGCTCGCCGAGGACGTCGACGACTACTTCGAGCACGACCGCGAGAGCCCGTACATGCTCATGGTCGCGGACGTGAAGCGCAACCGGCGCCGGCACATGTCGGAGGCGGAATCGGCTCTCTTCGGCATCGACAAGCTCAACGTGCCGCGCTCCGACGTGCCCGCGATCACGCACGTCGACTACTCCGCCCGCATCCAGACGGTGCACAAGGAGACGAACCCGCGCTATCACGCCCTCATCGGCGCCTTCAAGGAGCGCACGGGTTGCCCGATGCTGGTCAACACCAGCTTCAACGTGCGTGGCGAGCCGATCGTCGGCACACCTGAGGACGCCTTCCGGTGCTTCATGGGCACGGACATGGAGACGCTGGTCGTCGGCAACGCCGTACTGCGCAAGGCGGACCAGGACCCGCGGCTCGCCGAAGACTACAAGCACAAGTTCGAGCTGGACTGAGCCTCGCGGTCGGCGTCGGCGGCCGTCAGGCGGCGGTCGCGACCTGCCGCTTCGCGGCCAGCCGGCGCGCGGCCACGATCTCGCGACGCCAGACATAGAGACCGGCCGCCGCCACGATCACCGCGCCGACGATCTTGCGCGCATCCGGCAGATCCCCCCAGATCGCATACCCGAGCCCCGCCGCCCAGATCAGCGTCAGGTACTTCAGCGGCGCCATGACCGCACCCGATGCGTACTTGAAGGCGGCGATGATGAGCCGGTTCGAGAAGGTGAGCAGGACAGCCGCCACCGCCAGCAGCAGCCACAGGAATGGCGTCGGCTCGCGCGCACCGAGCACGGGCAGGCTCGCGAAGCCCGCAACGGTCGCCAGCACCATGGTCCAGAAGAGAATGGAAATGCCGGGGTCGATCGAGCCGAGCTTACGCGTCACCAGATCCCGCACGGCGGATGCGAGCGCTGCCCCGAGCGGCGCCAGCGCCCAATAGCCGACGGTCTGGAAGCTCGGGCCCACGATCACGATCGCGCCCACGAAACCGATCACCGTCGCGAGCCAACGCTGCCAATCGACGGATTCGCCCAGCACGATCGCCGACAGCGCCGTCAGCAGCAGCGGCGATACGAAAATGATGGAGAGCGCGTCGGCGAGCGGCAAGGCGGAAAACGACAGGATCACGAGCAACGCCGTCAGAAGCGCCAGCGCGGCCCTCAATGCGCTCTGAAGCGGCGCCGCACTCTTCAACGTCGCGAGGGAGCCCCCCTCCATGCGCAAAAGCAGCAGCACGCACGGCAGCGCCATCAGGCTGCGCCAGGCCATGATCTCGCCGGCGTGCAGCGAACCGAGAAGCCATTTGGATATGGCCCCCTGGGCCGTCAGCACCATGGTGCCGACGACCATATAGAGAATGCCGCGCAGCGGCATGTCCTTGGAGATGCCGCTCATGAGCCGTTCGCAACGCCGCGCGTCGCAGCGAAGTGCGACGGGCACGCCGCCGCACCGCCGGGTGCGGGCTGGCCCCGCCCCCCAATCGCCCGAGTGCGAACCCGTAACGCCATCCCAGCGACACCTCCCGAGCGCTACCTGAAGTTGTTTTGCTCTTGGCCATCGAGGCGGTCAGCCCGCAGGCAATCGCGTGATTATAGAAAAACCCAGGCTGAGTTTCCATCATGCATGCCCAACTTAAATTAGTATTTACCGACCGATGTGACCAGTGTGCCGCGCATGGCCGGATAGCGTCCGGCCGGGTGCGAGGCTCCGTTCGCCTCACATCGATGCAGCCGGCCAACTCTCGTTAGCCATCAGGAGAACATCCGATCTGGCACGAGATCCGAGACCGCCACCTGTGCATCTTTAGGTTTAGTAGCAGCCATTGACAGGTCGCGATTCATGAACCTTCCCGCACGGCCTCGACTCGTCTCGAACACGCCTGCGCCGCCGCCCGGCGGACAGACGCCGGCCGTCGAGCACGGGTCCGGCGCTCCGGCACGCTCCGCCCTGGACAAGCACGTTCTCGACTATCTCGACCAGGGCCTCTGCATCTTCGACTCCGATCAGCGCCTCGTGCTGGCCAACGCCCGTTTCCTCGAAATCTATGGCCTCAGCCTCCGGCAGGCGCAGCCGGGCATGCCTTTCGTCGAACTCGTGGCGCAGCGCTTCCGCACCGGCCTGCTGGCCGAGGATCTCGCCTCCATTCTCGCGCAGGAAGGTGCGCCTCCGACGTCGCACCCTCCCGACGAGACGCAGATCCTCGACGACGGGCGCTGCATCATCGTACGCCGCCGGCCGATGCAGCACGGCGGCTGGATGGTCACCTACGAGGATGTGACGGAACGCTGCCGGGCGGAGCAGCGCATCCAGCACATGGCGCTGCACGACGCCCTGACCGGCCTGCCGAACCGGCTGGTGCTGCGCCGCCGCCTGCTGGCCGCCCTCCATTCCGCCCACAGCGGCGATGCGGTGGCACTGCACTGCATCGACCTCGATCGCTTCAAGCTCGTCAACGACACATACGGCCACGGCGTCGGCGACAAGCTCCTCAAGATCGTCGGCGAGCGTCTGCGCGCCAGCGTACGAACAACGGACACGGTGGCCCGGCTCGGCGGCGACGAGTTCGCCATCGTGCAGCCCGGCGTGCGCCGGCAGAGCGACGCCGCCACACTCGCCGAGCGCATCATCGCGCGCTTGAGCGAGCCCATGAGGATCGACGAAAAGATCATCGACATCGGGGCGAGCATCGGCATCGCCATGACGCAACAGGGCGAGATCGACGAGGATGCGCTCATGCGACACGCCGACGTCGCACTCTACCGGGCCAAGAACACAGGGCGCGGCGCCTGCCGGTTCTTCGAGCCGAGCATGGCCAACGAGTTGCGTGACAAGCACCTGCTCGAGGCCGACTTGCGCCTTGCGGTCGCCCGCCGCCAGCTCGTGCTGCATTACCAGCCGCTGATGGATCTCGCCACCATGCGCGTCTGCGGCTTCGAGGCCCTGCTGCGCTGGCAGCATCCCGAGCGCGG
>JAGRKR010000052.1 GCA_020442225.1 Hyphomicrobiaceae bacterium
GACAGGCTCGGATTGGTCATGAAATACTCGTGCGCGTTGAACGGCGCCTCGCCCGCCGCGGGAGCCATGCGCTCCGACGAGCCGTCGGCGAGAATGCGCCAGCTCTGCTGGTTGTCCTTGAAATTTGCCACCATGATCTGATCGAGGATCTGCTCGTGTACGGTGGGGTTGAGGATTGGCACCATAGCCTCCACACGCCGTTCGAGATTGCGCGGCATCATGTCCGCCGAGCTGATATACACAACTGCCTGCTCAGACGGCAGCCCGTGGCCGTTGCCGAAACAATAAATGCGGGCATGCTCGAGAAACCGGCCGATGATGCTCTTCACCCGGATGTTCTCCGAAAGGCCGGGCACGCCGGGCCGCAGGCAACAGATGCCGCGCACGACCAGGTCGATCTCGACGCCGGCGCGGCTCGCCGCATAAAGGGCGTCGATGATGCCGCGGTCGACGAGCGAGTTCATCTTCATCCAGATCGCCGCCGGCCGGCCGGCCTTGGCATGCTCGATCTCCCCCTCGATATGCGCGACGATGGCCTGGCGGATGCCGTGGGGCGAGGCGGCCATCAGCTCGAGCTCGGCCGGCTCCGCGTAGCCCGTGACAAAGTTGAACAGGCGTTGCACGTCCCGCCCGATGGCCGGGTCGGCCGTGAAGAACGACAGATCAGTGTAAACCCGCGCGGTCACCGGATGATAGTTGCCGGTGCCGAGGTGACAGTAGGTGACGAGACCGTTGCCCTCGCGGCGCACGACCAGGGCCAGCTTGGCATGCGTCTTCAGCTCGATGAAGCCGTACACCACATGCACGCCGGCGCTCTCGAGATCACGCGCCCACTTGATGTTGGCCGCCTCGTCGAAGCGCGCCTTGAGTTCGACCACCGCCGTCACCGACTTGCCCGCCTCCGCCGCCTCTTTGAGCGCCCTGATGACGGGGCTGTCCTTCGACGTCCGGTAGAGCGTCCACTTGATCGCCATGACGTCCGGATCGGCGGCCGCCTGACGCACGAATTGCAGCACCACGTCGAAGGACTCGTAGGGGTGATGAACGACGATGTCCTTCGTGCGAATGGCCGCGAAGCAGTCGCCGTTGAACTCGCGGATGCGCTCGGGAAAGCGGATGTCGTGCGGGCGGAATTGCAGATCCACCCGCTCCGGCACGATGAGCTGCGAGGTATCGGCCAGACCGAGCAGCCCCTGCTGCACGAAGACGTGGTCGCCGCCGACCTCCAGCTCCTCGATGACGAAGCGCTGCAGAGATTCGGGCATGGACGCGTCGATCTCGAGCCGGATGACGGAACCGCGGCGCCGTCGCTTCAGCGCCGTCTCGAACAGTCGCACGAGATCCTCGGCTTCCTCCTGCACCTCGATGTCGCTGTCGCGCAGCACGCGGAAGGCGCCGAGACCGCTGGCCTTGTAGCCGGGAAAGAGACGCGAGACGAACATCGAGATGATGCGCTCGACGCGCATGAAGCGGATTTCCGGGCGCGCTCCAGAGCCCGCATCCTCGACGAGGTCCGGAAGGCGGACGAAGCGCTGAAGCTGGCTCGGGATCGGCATCAGCGCGTGCATCGCACGCCCCGCCTTCTCGAGTTCGAGCCCGATCGTGAGGCCGAGGTTCGGAATGAAGGGAAAGGGATGGGCCGGGTCGACGGCGATGGGGGTCAGAACCGGGAAGATGCGGGCCATGAACTCCTGCTCGAGCCACGCCCGTTCGTCCTCGCGCAGGTGCTGAGGATCGACGAGGCGGATGCCGGCGGCGGGGAGCGACTGGGTCAGCGTGGACCAGCAGGACTGCTGCTGCTCGGACAGCCGCGCCACGAAACGATTGATCGCCACGAGCTGCATGGCAGGCGTCAGCCCGTCCTGGCTCGGCGCCGTCACTCCGGCCACGACCTGCCCGTGCAGGCCAGCCACGCGGACCATGTAGAATTCGTCGAGGTTCGAGGCGGAGATCGACAGGAACCGCAGCCGCTCCAGCAGGGGATGGCGGAGGTTCTGCGCCTCTTTCAGCACACGCTCGTTGAACTGCAGCCAGGACAGCTCGCGGTTGTAATAGCGCTCGGGACCGGCCAGCGCCGGGTAGCGCACTTTCGCCCCTTCCTTGTGCTTTCCGCTCATGGACTTCCGTGCTCTGCGTGCGTGAGACTTTCGCCATCCGAAACGCGCGACCGACCATCCGGCCCCTACGCGTCGCCCGCCTCGGACGTCATACCGCTCAGAACCTCGCTCGCCAGGGTCTGCGTGACGCGGCGGCGCGAGGCCAAGGCGACCTGATCGATCTCCGCCACGGTGCGGACGGCCGCCTCCATCGAGCGGCCGGCGGCGGCGGCGACATAGGCGACCACGGACGGCTCCACCGCGAGCTGTCGGTCGGCGAACAGCTTCACGACGACAGCCTGCATCAAGGCCTCGTCCGGAGCCTCGATCTCCACGACCGGCATGGCTCTGAGGCGCGACCTGAGGTCCGCGAGCGCGATCTCCATGATACCGGGGTTGGCCCGCGAGGTCAGCAGCAGCGAAAGTCGCTGCTCGCGGCCCAGATTGAGCAGGTGAAAGAGTGCACGCTCCTCGCCGAGGCCGCGGTCGACATCCTCGACGATCACCGCGGACGCGGTCAGCACGTGCCTGAGGCTCTGGTCCGTCAGGGCGGCGGCGGAGATAAGCACCGCGCCGCTGCGCCGACGCCAGACATTGGCGAGATGGCTCTTGCCCACCCCGGCCGGCCCCACGAGCATCAGCCCACCCGCCGACCAGTCCGGCCAGCGATCGATGACGGCCACGGCCGCGGCATTGCTGTCGCTGACGAGGAAGTCCTCTGCATCGAGGGCGGCGCGATGCGGCAGATCCAGCGTCAATTGCCGGCCCGGCTTGCTCATTCCCTGGCGGGCTCCTGCCCCTGCGTCTCGACGGGCGCGCAGCCCCGATAGATGGGGCTCGCTAGGTAGACCTCGAGCGCGAAACGGACGAGCACCGCGATGGCGGCGCCGAGCGGCACCGCCAGCAGCACGCCGACGAAGCCGAACAGATAGCTGAAGACGAACAGCGCGAACATCAGCCACACCGGATGCAGGCCGACGCTCTTGCCGACGATCCGCGGCGACAGGAAACCGGTATCGAGCACCTGACCGGCCAGGAACACGCCCGCGACCTTCGCCAGCGGCGCCCAGCTCAGACCGAACTCCGCCACTGCCAGCCCCAAGGCCGTGACGAAGCCGACGCTCCAGCCGACGATCGGCACGAAGCTCAGCAGGCCCGTGGCGACGCCGATGAGCGCACCATAGCGCAGGCCCGCGAAGGTCAAGCCGAAGGCATAAAGGCAGCCGAGAATGAGGCAGATGGTGCCCTGCCCGCGGATGAAGGCCGAGACGGCCAGATTCATCTCGCCGGCGAGGCGGCGGATGGTCGGCGCCTGATCGCGCGGCAGCCAGCCGTCCATGCGGGTGATCATGCGCGGCCAATCGGCCAGCAGGTAGAAGACGACCACAGGCGTGATGAGCAGCAGCGATACCAGGTTGACGAGTGCCAGACCGCGGCTCCAGACGGACGAGAAAACCAGGCTCGCCGCCCAGGCCCAGTTGTCGACGATGGCCTTCTGCACCTGCTCGAGCCCGGAGTGGATGGCGGGAGAGGCCGCGCCGAAGCGCGCCGTCGCCCACGCCTCGACGAGACGGCGCAACTGGTCGAGATAGCTGGGCAGCCCCGTCGCCAGCCGCTGGACCTGATCGACGAGGAGCGGCAACAGAAAGACCAGCGCGGCCACGAACGCCAGTCCAGCGAGACCGACGATGAGCAACGTCCCGAGGCCCCGCGGAACGCCCCACCGTTGCAGTGCATCGACGACAGGATTGAGGAAATAGGCGATCACGAGGCCAGCGACGAACGGCAGCAGGATTTCGCGCAGCAGCAGCAGCATCAGGGCCGCGAGCAAAGCTGCTGCCAGCCAGAATACGACGTGTCGCTCCTTGAGCATCCCTCATCCCCTCCTCAGTTCAGCGGGAGGGCCGCGTCCCATGACGAATCTTTATCCGGCCTCACCCGATTCATAGCCGGACATGTGCATAAGCCAAGTCCTCAAGTAGGCCGCGAGCGACATCAGGGTCAGTGCTGCGGTCAGCCAGATCAGCACCTGCAGCGCCGTCGTCAGCCCCAGCATGAACGCCCCGTTTGCCATCACGACGGCCGCGAGAACGATCTGGCTGACCGTATTGGCCTTGCTGACCAGGATAGGCCGCACGCGCATCGGCCGCCCGAGCAGGAGCGCCATCATGACCGCGGCGACGATCAGAAAATCGCGCGCCACCACGGCGACGACGATCCAGGACGGGAGCTGCGCCGAAACGCCGAGCGCGAGGAAGATGCTGACGATCAGCAGCTTGTCCGCGAGCGGGTCCAGGTAGGCGCCGAGATCGGTCTGCCAGTCGAAGTTCTTGGCGAGATAGCCGTCGACGGCGTCGCTGACGCCAGCCAGCATGAACAGGAAGAACGCCCCCTTGAGATGGCCGGAGACGAGCAGCCAGAACACGACCGGCACCAGGATGACGCGGCCGAGCGTGATCAGGTTCGCCGGGTTCAAGACGGAATTCGCCTTCGGCAGCGATGGGGCCGGCCGGTTTATCTCTGTGCCCTCAACCAGGACGAGTCTCCTTCAGCCGTTCGCACGCAGGATTGCGCGCCTGCCCGCAGACGGCGGCGTCGCGTTCAGGGCCGAACGAACCCCAACTGTCTACGATTGATTGAGATTACCAGAAAGGCAATCGTCAATCGCCAGGAAGATCAACGGGGCCTGGACGCAAGACCGCCGGTCGGCCCGGCCCGTCACTGTGCCCTCAGAATCCACTGCCCACCGACGTTCCTCAGATAGATCCCCTGCTGGGCGAGCGTGAGCGCGAGCGGACCCGCGCCGCCCGGAAAGCTCAATCTCACGCTGGCGCCGCGCGCCGACAGGGCGTCGATCTCGAGGTCGGCGACCCCCGGCGTCTGCAGCAGCATGTCCTGCATGCGCTGCCAATCGGCCCGGCTGCGGAACTCGACGCTGATCTGGACCGGCGCCGACGGCCCGGCATCCGGCCTCGCCGCGACCGTCTGCGGCGCGTTCGTGACCTTCCAGCGCCCCTCGATGATGCCGAGCCCGACGACGGCCGCGAGCTCGGCGGCGTAGCCGAGATCGCCGCCCTCGACGCGGTAGCTGCGCTTGAGATGAAAGAAGCCGATGGCGTCCCGGCCGGCCAGCGTCACATGCAGCCTTCGGCGCGCGGGGTCAGGCTCTGCCGCGGCGACGACAACGCGGTCGGTTCCGTACTCCCCGGCCAGAATGCGCATCTGCTCGAAATCGCCCTTGAGCAGCGCCGTGATGACGTCGACGTGAACCTCCTTGCGCAGCGGCTTCAAGGTGATCGGCGTCAAGGTGTTGGCGAGGTCGAGCCCCCGCCAGGCGCTTGTCCAAGTGCCCAGGCCCTTGCCCACGTGCTTGCCCGGCGCGGGAGCGCCGTCGCCGGCGACCGGTACCTGGGCGAGGAAGACCGGCACCAGGGTGACCGAGGCGGCCTGGGTCTCGATGAAGGGGAGGCCGTGCCGGCGCAGCAATTCGCGCACGCCCTTGGCCTGGAAGGTGAAATCGAACGAGGCGATGTACTGCGTGTCCGAGTTCGTCTCGGAGCGCACCTGAAAGCCCTCGATCAGTTCCGACGCCTTGGTGGAGATGCGGGCTGCCGACAGGCGCCGGTACGCGGATACCGGAACCAGCCGTTTCAGGAGCGCACGGAAGGCGGCCTGCTGGCCGTCGAGGATGGCCCGTTCCTTCGCCTTGACCGCGTCGCTGTCCGTCGCGTCGACGGGATATTTGGCGATGGTGAAGACGTCGGCAGCCTCGGCCGTCCCGCCGCCGAGGGCCAGCGCCAGCGCCACCACGGCAGCCCTGCCGCTGGCGCGCAAACTCATTGCGTACCGTGCTTTACGCGCTGTCCAGTGCACCATGTCGTGCCGCTCTCCCCAGGCTCCAGCGCCGCCCGTGTTGCAGATTCGCCGGCAAGTCTGCTATGCCGCCGCATCTCCGGCAAGCTTTGGGGCGAAAGTTGGGAGCGCCCATGCACCGGCCGCAGCCGGACCGCTTCTCGGCCCGCGCACAAGACCTCTGGAGGACCATGCCGGACGAATCGCCAACCGCAAGCGGCAGCCTGTCGTATCGCGAGGCCGGTGTCGATATCGACGCCGGCAATGCCCTGGTCAAGGCCATCAAGCCGCTCGCCGCTGCGACCCGGCGTCCCGGCGCCGATGCGGCGCTCGGGGGCTTCGGCGGCCTGTTCGATCTCAAGGCGGCCGGCTATCGCGATCCGATCCTGGTCGCCGCCAACGACGGCGTCGGCACGAAGCTGAAGCTCGCGATCGAGACGGGCCGGCACGGCACCATCGGCGTCGATCTCGTCGCCATGAGCGTCAACGATCTCGTCGTCCAGGGCGCAGAGCCATTGTTTTTCTTGGATTATCTCGCTTGCGGTCGGCTCGACGTGGCCTCCGCGCAAACGATCGTCGCGGGCATTGCGGAGGCTTGCCGGGAGTCCGGCTGCGCCCTCATCGGCGGCGAGACGGCCGAGATGCCCGGCATGTACCAGGGCGACGATTACGATCTCGCGGGTTTCGCCGTCGGAGCCGTCGAGCGTGGCGAGTTGCTGCCGCGGGCCGACATCGCCGCCGGCGACGTGCTGATCGGGCTCCCGTCGTCGGGTCCGCACTCGAACGGCTACTCGCTCATCCGCAAGATCGTCGCGCGCACGGGCCTGGCCTGGTCGGCGCCGGCGCCTTTCGCCGCGGAGAACTCGCTCGGTGACGCCCTGCTGACGCCGACGCGGCTCTACGTGCGTCCCTTGCTCGCGGCGATCCGGGCAACAGGCGGAAGCGGCCCAGGTGGCGCCGTCAAGGCGCTGTCGCACATCACCGGGGGCGGGCTCAGCGAGAACCTGCCTCGCGTGCTCCCCGATGGCCTCGCCGCCCACGTCGATCTGGCCGCCTTCGCCATGCCCCCCGTATTCGACTGGCTCAAGCGCGAAGGGCGCATCGCGGAGGCCGAGCTGCTGCGCACCTTCAACTGCGGCATCGGCATG
>JAGRKR010000533.1:0-8803 GCA_020442225.1 Hyphomicrobiaceae bacterium
GCGCGCTCGGCGTCGAGCACTTCGGCCAGTCGGGCTCGGTGCAGGAACTGTACGCGCACTATGGGCTCGATGTGAACGCCATCCTGGCCGCGGCGGAATCCGTCAGGCCCGGCCGGCCAGTGCGCTATCGCTGGTTGCAGGCCTGAGCGGCCGGCGCCGCCTCAAGCGGCGATCGGCGCCTCGGGGAAGGAGAGCTGCTCGCGGGCGCGCCACTCGTTGGTGACGTAATTGATGATCAGCGACTTGCGCACGCCCTCGATCTTGCGCGGCTCGAAGCCGTGGTACGTGTCGTTGGAGGGTATGAAGATCATGGCTCCGTTCGGAACGAAGGGGGAGCGGCCCACGTGCTTCTTGTCGGCATCGTAGATGTCGGTGCCGAGCTGGCCATGGCGCGGGTCCTTCGACAGGTACAGCAGCATCGTGAAGACCTTGACGCCGAGGTCGGTGTGCGGCTCCAGCCAG
Source organism: Hyphomicrobiaceae bacterium (assembly GCA_020442225.1). Next base: position 463 of record JAGRKR010000533.1, read on the forward strand.
AAGCTGTCGGTGTCCTGCGCATACTCGACGCGCAGATAGGTGCCGGCGAGGCGCGTGCCGAAGAACGAGGCGATGCGGTCGGTGACGGTCCGCGACTGGAACGCCTGCGAGAACGCCTCGACGGCAGCGTACCGCTTGCGGGCCTCGACATCGAAATAGGTGCGCGTGGCGTTGTGAATCTCGCGCTTGCCGGAGACGCCGCCGAGCTCGGGGGCCGGCAATGGCAGGTCGGTGATCTCGTCGGCCACATCGCGCGGCAGACAGTCCTTGAGGAACCAATGGCGGTAGGGCTTGTCGCCGGACGTCGAGGCCGCAAAGCTCGCGAGCAGCGTCTCGGCAATGGCGTCAGGCGAGCTCGTCATGGCGTTGGTCCTGTTTCGGTTTGTCCGGAGGCGACCGTGATCGCCCGTCTATCTCGGCGGATCGACGCGTGCCTGGAATGCGTCGGATCGCCACCCCCGGGGAAAAGCCCGCCGGGCGGCGAGGTTAGCACGCCGACAGACCGCATCTCCCGAACAATTTGCCTGCGAGACCGCACTTTGCACACGTCATGGCGCACGCGTGCGCTGACGGGATCAGGCCTTGAGGCGCGCCATGAGCAGGCCGTCGCCGATCGGCAGGATGGCCGTGTCGACTCGCGTGTCGGCATGCACCGTCCGGGTGACGGCGCGGATCATTTCGGTCGTCTCGCGGGTGTCGTCGGGGTCGGCGACGGCGCCGCTCCACAGGATGTTGTCGAGGAGGATGAGGCCGCCCGGGCGGACCAGCCCATGGCAGGCTTCGTAGTAGGCGGCGTAAGTCTCCTTGTCGGCGTCGATGAAGGCCATGTCGAAGGGCCGGCCAGGGCTCTCGACGGCCAGCTTCGACAGGGTCTCGGTGGCCGGGGCGAGGCGCAGATCAATCCTGTCGGCGACGCCGGCGGATTGCCAGTAGCGGCGGGCGACAGCGGTGAACGGGGCGCTGACGTCGCAGGCGACGATGCGGCCCTCGGGCGGCATCGCCAGCGCCACGGCGAGCGAGCTGTAGCCGGTGAAGGTGCCGATCTCGAGATAGCGGCGGACGCCGAGCAGGCGGGTCAGCACACCCATGAACTGCCCCTGCTCGGGCGAGATCTGCATGCGGGCCTCGGGGAGCGCCGCCGTCTCCTCGCGCAGCTTGCGCAGGATCTCCGGCTCGCGGATGAGGCTATTCTGCATGTAGTCGTAGAGTGCGTCGCTGAGGCCGATGGAGCGGGTCGACATCTGGGTTGCCTTCACTGGGGTCGGGGTGCTTGAAGCAAGGCACAGCAGAGAGTGGCCGTCAACGGGAGCCGGGGTCATGGCCGAGGACGACATCCGCGTGCGCCAGCGCCGGAAGATGGTGCTGCGGGAAGCCCCGACAGTGCATCCGAGGGCCACGGTCAAGGCGTGCGTGCTCGGACGCTATACCGAGATTGGCCCGCGCTCGAGCGTCGTGGAGGCCCGGCTCGGCGACTACTCCTATGTCGTCAATGATTGCGAGATAGCCAACGCCGACATCGGCAAGTTCTGCTCGATCGCCGGCCATTGCCGCATCAACCCCGGCAATCACCCGACGTGGCGGGCGAGCCAGTCGTACTTCACGTATCGATCGAGCATGCTCTGGCCCGAGGAAGCCGACGAGGAAGCGTTCTTCGACTGGCGGCGCGAGCAGTGGGTGACCATCGGCCATGACGTCTGGCTCGGGCATGGCGCGATCGTGCTGCCCGGCGTCACCATCGCGACAGGGGCGGTCGTTGCAGCCGGCGCCGTCGTCAGCCGCGACGTGGCTGGTTATGCGATCGTGGCCGGCGTGCCGGCGCGGCCCGTGCGCCGCCGCTTCAGCGAGGAGATCGAGGCGCAACTCCTCGCCATCCGCTGGTGGGATTGGGATCACGAGACGCTGCGCCGTGCGCTCCCCGATTTCCGCGCGCTGGCGATCGAGGAGTTCTGTGCGAAGTATGCCGGTGGCGCGGCGGCGGGCGACTGAACGACCATGCGGCTGTTCCTGGACATCTTCACGAACATCACGCTGCCGATCCTGGCGGTCGCGGCGGTCGGCTGGTTCGCGCAACGGCGGCTCGCGCTGAACGTCGAGACCCTCAGCCGCCTGCTCGTGAACCTCCTGCTGCCGTGTTTCCTCCTCAACTACTTCGCCACGGTCCGCGTCCCCGTACTGGAGGTCTGGCCGACGGCGTGGTTCACCATCCTGCAGTTCACGGCTCTGACGCTGATCGGTTGGCTCGTGGCCTTGATATTCCGCGTTCCCGCGGGGCAGCGTTCCGTGGTGGCGTTGGCGCTCGCATTCCCGAACACCGGCAATTTCGGCCTGCCGCTGGCGCAACTGGCGTTCCCGGCTGAGCTGATCGTGCATCAGGCCGTCATCGTCAGCCTCCAGACGGCGATCATGGTGCCCGTGGCGGCGCTGATCCTGGCCACCCCGGAAGGAAAGCGGCGCTCGGTTCTCGGCCCCGTGCTGCGCAGCCCGATGATCTGGGCGGTGGCGGCAGGTGTGGCGCTGCGCTGGTACGAGGTGACGCTTCCCCCGATGATCGAGCGCCCACTCGCCATCATCGGCAGCGCCTATGCGGCGGTGGCGCTGCTGACGCTCGGCGGCGGACTGGCGGTCACGGCGCACGCCATCCGCGGCGGTGCGGTGGCGTTGATGGTGGTGCTGAAGCTGCTGGTGGCGCCGGCCCTGACCTGGGGCCTGGCAGTGGGTCTCGGCTTTTCCGGTGGGCTGCTCGACCTCCTCGTGGTTGCCGCGGCGGCGCCGGCCGCGCTGCTGCTGGTGATCTTCACGTTGCAATACAACCGCCATCCCGGGCTGGCGTCGGGCGCGGTTTTCCTTTCTACCATCCTCTCACCACTGACCGTCACGCTCTGGGTGTTGGCGACGCGCCTCTACTGAGCAGGCAACCGCAAGCTGGGATCTGGTGCAGCGATGGCGCTCTTCGTCGAAATCCTGATGCGCGTGACGCTGCCGATCTGCGTGCTGGTGGCGCTCGGCTGGCTGCTTCAGGGGCGCCTCAAGCTCGATGTCGCCTCGCTCAATCGGCTCCAGGTCTACGTGGTGCTGCCATGCTTCCTCGTGCACTTCCTGTCAGCGGGCGCGCAGCCGCTGTCGGCGGTCTGGCAGACGGCGTACTTCACGGTCGTGCAATTCATGTTCCTGATCCCGATGGGCTGGCTGCTGGCGCTGGCGTTCAGGCTGCGGCGAGGCCTCGGGCCAGTCGTGGGATTGGCCACGGCCTACGCGAACGTCGGCTTCTTCGGCATTCCCGTGACGCAACTCGCCTTCGGGGCGGACTACCTGATCCACCAGTCGGTCATCACGGCGTTGACGGCGATCATGATCGTGACCGTGGGGGTATGGTTGCTCGCCCCGAGCGCGGGCGGGGTCCTGGCGCGGCTCAAGAGCGCCTTCGCGACGCCGATGATCCCGGCGGTCGTGCTCGGGCTGTCGCTCCGCGGTGTCGAGGTGACGCTGCCGCCGCTGGTCGGCATTCCCATACAGATGATCGGCTCGATCTTCACGCCGCTGGCGCTCTACACGCTCGGTGCGCAGCTCGCGCAATCGTCCCTCGGTGCGATCAGGCTCGGTCCGCAGACGCTGATGCTCGTATTGAAGTTCCTTCTGGCGCCGGTCGTGACCTGGGCGCTGGCATACGTCATGGACCTTCCGAAGGACCTGACGGCATTGCTCGTCGTGGCGGCGTCGACACCCGTCGGCGTGCTGATCACGGTCTTTTGTGCGGAGTATCGGCGCGACCCGGAGTTCATCAATGCGGCCGTCGTGATCTCGACGGCGCTGTCCCCACTGGTCGTGACCGCATGGATTCTGATCATGCGCTCCGTCTGATCGGGCGGCCGACGGGCGAGGGGGGCGCCACGGACGGCGCAAATCCGCTTCCATCCCCCGCGCTCGCCCTCTAGGCTCCGTCAGCGCGACGCTGGCAGCACCGGAGGCAAGGCAGATGATAGATCTCTACACATGGTCCACGCCCAACGGGCGGAAGATCTCGATCATGCTCGAGGAGGCGGGGCTGCCTTACACGGCGCACAAGGTGGACATCTCGAAGGACGAGCAGTTCAAGCCGGAGTTCCTGAAGATCAGCCCCAACAACCGCATTCCCGCGATCGTCGATCGGGAGAACGGGCAATCGGTGTTCGAGTCGGGCGCCATCCTGATCTATCTCGCCGAGAAGTCGGGGAAGTTCCTGCCGGCGAGCGGGCCGGGACGCTGGCAGACGCTCGAGTGGCTGATGTGGCAGATGGGCGGCGCCGGTCCGATGATCGGCCAGGTGCACCATTTCCTGCGTTATGCCGAGGGCAAGTCTCCCTACGCCGAGGAGCGCTACCTGAAGGAGACGCAGCGGCTTTACGGTGTCCTCGACCGCCGGCTGGCGCAGGTGCAATTCATGGCCGGCGACTACTCGATTGCCGACATGGCCACGTGGCCGTGGATTTCGCGGTTCGAGTGGCATCGCATCGATCTGAGGAAGTACCCGAACGTGCTCAGGTGGTACAAGGAGATCGCAGCGCGCCCCGCCGTGCAGAGGGGCTACCACGTGCCGGTGCAGCAGCCCGGCATCCCCATGCCGTAGGCCGGCAGGCCGCTCGACACATCAGCTTCCAAGAGGGTCTCAATGAGCCAGTCGAAGAACTTTTCCGGCGTGATCGCCCCGGTGACGACGCCGTTCGGCGAGGATGGCGCGCCGGACGCGGACCGCTTCGTCGCCCACGCACAATGGTTGATGGAGGACGGCTGCACCGGCCTGGCGCCGTTCGGCACGACGAGCGAGGCGAACTCGCTCGGGCTGGACGAGCGCATGGAGTTGCTCGAGGCGCTGGTGGAAGGCGGGCTTGCACCGGAGACGCTGATGCCGGGGACGGGCACCTGCTCGCTCACCGACACCGTGATCCTGACGCGCCACGCGGTCGACATGGGCGCGGGCGGCGTACTGATGCTGCCGCCCTTCTACTACAAGCAGCCGAGCGAGGAGGGGCTCTACCGCTTCTTCAGCGACGTCATCGAGCAGGTCGGCGACGATCGCCTCAAGGTCTACCTCTACCATATTCCTCCGGTGGCTCAGGTCGGCATCCCGCTGCCGCTGATCGCGCGCCTCAGGGCCGCTTTCCCCGATACGGTGGTGGGGCTCAAGGATTCCTCCGGCGACTGGTCCAACACCAAGGCGATCCTCGATGCCAATCCCGGCTTCGAAGTTTTTCCGGGGTCCGAGGTCTTCCTGCTCGATGGCCTCAAGGCTGGCGGTGCCGGCTGCATCTCGGCCACCGCCAACGTCAGCGCCAAGGCGATCCGCGCGGTCTACGACAATTGGCAGGGTGGCGATGCCGCTGGCCTTCAGGCCGGCATCACCCGGCTGCGGCAGGCGGTGCAGGCGTATCCGATGATCCCCGTGCTCAAGGCGCTCATCGCGCACTATCGCGACGACGCGGGTTGGTTGGCCATGCGGCCGCCGTTCGAGCCCATGACCGCCGCCGACGCGGCCAAGGCCGTAAGCGCGCTGGCCGGCCAGGGGGTGACGCTGGAGATTACCGAGACGGCGTGACGCCGGCCTCCGTCCCTGACTCCCCCCCCCCGAAAACCATCAACCCCTCCTCGGTGGCGAGAAGGGGTTGATGTGGGGATCGCAGGAGTACGCAGGGAGTAACTTCAGTCGCTCACTGTCCGACCGGTAGGGAGCCGGTCGTCACGGACGGAGCGGTCGACTTGCTGATCACGGAAGCTTTCGGAAACGGCTTGTGGGCAAGCTGGACCACCATCAGGCCGCAGGCGAGCGCGAAGCAGAAGAATGCGGCAAGCTTGGCGAACTGCCATCCGCGCCCATTCAAACGTTCTGCTGCCTGGAGGTCCAAGGTCATCCCCGATGTCTGTGTGATCAGCAAGTTGTGCATTTGGTAACATATAAGATTTTGTTAGTCACGTGCTTCGTCACCGAACAGTAAATGCGTAAAAATGCTCGGTTCATATTCATAAGTTATTAAGTTTTGTTAATGGGGCTGCGTGCCGGACTTGGCGGGGCGGGTTCGGTGCGGCATGCCGGTCTGGGCGCTCAATGCATTGATAGCGCACGCAAAAGGCGGTCCGGCTCGCTCTGTGGGAGCCGGACGCGCTGACGATTGCCCGCGGGTCTGGCCTCAACGCTTGGCGTTGCGGATCGCCGACAGGGTCTGGCGCGGTGAGAGGGCTTCGGGATCGAGTTTAAGCTCGATCAGTGTCGGCCGGTTGGCGGCCAGGGCCTCGCCGAACGCCCCACGGAAGTCTTCTGTGCGCTCGATCGTGACGCCATTGGCCCCGAACGAGCGGGCGAAGGCGGCGAAATCGGGATTGACCAGCGTGGTGCCGACGACGCGGCCGGGGTACTCGCGCTCCTGGTGGGCGCGGATGGTCCCGTACATGCCGTTGTTGGCGATGATCACGACCACGGGCAGCCCGTACTGCACGGCGGTCGCCAGCTCCTGGCTGGTCATCATGAAACACCCATCGCCGGCGAATGCGACGGCGGCGCGGTTGGGCGCGGCGATCTTGGCGGCAATAGCCGCCGGCAGGCCGTAGCCCATGGAGCCGGAGGTCGGCGCGAGCTGCGTCCGATACCCCTTGTACTCGAAGTAGCGATGCAGGAAGGCGGCGTAGTTGCCGGCCCCGTTGGCGACGAAGCCATCCTCAGGCAGCATCTCCGAGACGGTCCTGACGACCTCGGCGAACTGCACCGCGCCGGGGAGCGGGATGGGCTTCAACACGGCCTCTTGCGCGCGATGAAGCTCCGTTGTGCGGCCGCTCCACGGGCGCGCCGCAGGGGTTTCGAGGCGCGTGAGGGCGCCCACGAAGGCCGCGGCGGAGCTGGCGATGGCCAGGTCGGGCCGGTAGACGCTGCCGAGCTCGTCGGGGGAGGGGTGCGCGTGGACGAGCGTCTGGCGGGGGCTCGGGATATCCAGCAGCGAGTAGCCGCTGGTGGTCATCTCGCCGAGCCGCGCGCCGATCACGAGCAGGACGTCGGCCTCCTTGACGGCCTCCACGAGCTTGGCGTCCGGACCGATGCCGATGTGTCCGGCATAGCAGGGATGGCGGTTGTCGAAATAGTCCTGGAAGCGGAAAGCGCAGCCGACCGGCAACGCGAAGCGGCTGGCGAAGTCCTGCATGGCGCGCTGGAGCTCGGCGCTCCAGCCGGGACCGCCGAGGATCACGAAGGGGCGCTCGGCCCGCTCCAGCAGAGCTGCGAGCCTGGCCATGTCCTCGGACGAGGGCGCGGACATCGCGGGGTTGGCTGCCGGCACGTCGGCGGCCTCGATATTGGCTGCCAGCATGTCCTCGGGCAGGCCGAGAACGACGGGGCCGGGGCGTCCTGAGCGGGCGGCGTGGAAGGCGCGGCTGACGTACTCGGGGATGCGGTCGGTCTGGCGGATGACGGCGGACCACTTCACGAAGGAGGCGTAGAGCTGTTTGATCTCGATCTCCTGGAAGGCCTCGCGGTCCTCGACGTCGGAGGCCGGCATGCCGATGAACGTCACCATCGGCGTCGAGTCCTGCTGGGCGATATGGAGACCGCTCATGGCATTGGCCGCGCCGGGGCCGCGCGTGACGAAGCAGACGCCCGGCTCGCCCGTGACCTTGCCGTAGGCCTCGGCCATCATGGCGGCCCCGCCCTCCTGGCGGCAGATGACGGTCTGGATCTGGTTGCTGTCGTGCAGACCGTCGAGGGCCGCGAGGAAGCTTTCGCCCGGCACCGTGAAGGCGGCGCGCGCGCCCTGCGCCTCGAGCTGGTTGATCAGAATCTTGCCGCCGTGGCGCATGCTTCGCTCCCTCAGGTCCTGGTGATCGTCCGCGTTAGGGGTGGCGCGCCTCGTGTCGGGCGGCCGGGTGTCGGATAGGCTCCGCGCAACAATGGGCGAAGACGTCTGCGCGGTCGAGCCTGCGCTGTGGCGACAAGCGGCCCCGCAAGCCGGACGCCTACCTGTACTCGATCTCGACGAAGGCGATGTCGTGCTCGGAGGCGTTCACGACGTCATGCTCGACCCCGGCGGCACGGTAGTACGTGACGCCCCGTCGCAACTCCGCGAAGCTCTCGCCGGTCTTGTCGATGAGCTTCAGACGGCCGTCCACCAGGGGCACGACGGCGTAGTCATGGGCATGGCGATGCCAACCCGTATTGTCGCCGGGCTTGAAGCGCCATTCCGTAATGATGGTGCGCTCGTTCTCGATATGCCGGAGGGCGGTGGCCGTGCCTGTCATGGTCCGTGGTACCCTGTTCTCACCATTATGTGACGGTGATCGTAGGTGAGCGCCCGAGGCCCGGCAAGCCGGGCGACGACGGCATGAACCG
>JAGRKR010000533.1:8877-9604 GCA_020442225.1 Hyphomicrobiaceae bacterium
GGATGCGCGTGTCGTGATGGGTGGGGAGGGCGTGAAACGGAGCTGAGTTGACGTTTACGTCAAGCAAATTTAACTTTCGGCCGATATGCCTCGAGCAATTATGGTAGCGGCGGTTGCAGGCCGCGCCGATTGCCGCAAGGAGTCGATGGATCATGGCGGAGCTCGTATTTCTGCTCGTTGCCGTCGTCATTGTGCTCGCCATGGGTATGCGTCGTGCGCCTCTCTGGCTGTGGGCCGGGGTGACGGCGGTCCTGCTCTTGACCTGGCAGACGGGTCTGTGGGGTTTCGGCGCCTCCCGCCCGTTCGGTGTTCTCTCGGTGCTGGCCTGGCTGCCCGTCGTGGCGCTGGGCGCGTTCGCGGTTCCGAACGTCAGGCGCTCCCTGGTCGTCGTCCCCGCCTTCAAGATGCTGCGCAACGTGCTGCCGAAGGTCTCCGACACGGAGGCGCAGGCGCTCGAGGCGGGCACGGTCGGTTTCGATGCCGAGATCTTCTCCGGCAAGCCAGACTGGGCCAAGCTGCGCGCCATCCCCGGAATTCAGCTCTCCGCGGAGGAGCAGGCCTTCCTAGATGGTCCGACCGAGACGCTCTGCCGGATGATCGACGACTGGGCCGTCCGCCACAACAATCGCGAGATCCCCGAGGACATCTGGAAATTCGTCTCCGAGAACGGCTTCCTCGGCATGCTGATCTCGCGCGAGCACGGCGGGCTCGGGTTCTCGGCGCAGGC
>JAGRKR010000533.1:9621-10055 GCA_020442225.1 Hyphomicrobiaceae bacterium
GGCAAGATCGCCTCGCGCAGCCCCGACGTGGTGACCATCGTCATGGTGCCGAACTCGCTCGGGCCGGGTGAGCTCATCGAGAAATACGGCACGCCCGCGCAGAAGGAGCACTACCTGCCGCGGCTGGCCAAGGGGCAGGAGATCCCCTGCTTCGGCCTGACCGGCCCGACCTCGGGCTCGGATGCCGCGACCATGCGCGATATCGGCGTCGTCACCAAGGGCCTGCACGACGGCAAGGAGGTCGTCGGCATTCGTCTGTCCTGGGAAAAGCGCTACATCACGCTCGGACCGAAGGCGACGCTGCTCGGTCTGGCGTTCCGGCTGTTCGATCCGGAGAACCTGCTCGGCCGCGGCGAGGATGTCGGCATCACGCTGGCGCTGGTGCCGACCGGGCATGCCGGCGTCGAGATCGGCCGGCGTCACCTGCCGAGCGG
>JAGRKR010000534.1:0-301 GCA_020442225.1 Hyphomicrobiaceae bacterium
GCTGCGCGTGCAGATGCGCGTCGAGGTCCGGCGCCTGCAACGCCGGCTCGGCACCACAAGCATCTACGTCACGCACGACCAGGTCGAGGCCATGACCATGGCCGACCGCCTCGTGGTCATGGACAGCGGCATTGCCCAGCAGGTCGGCACGCCGCGCGAGCTCTACCAGAAGCCGGCCAATACGTTCGTCGCAGGCTTCATCGGCTCGCCTGCCATGAACCTGCTCAAGGGCGCGCTCGCGGGCTCCGGCGAAAGCGTCCAGATCGGTGCGACGCGTCTGACGCTGCCGACGCCGTTGCGC
>JAGRKR010000534.1:369-6149 GCA_020442225.1 Hyphomicrobiaceae bacterium
TGGCCAGCTTTCAGCGCAAGTCGAGCTGGTCGAGCACCTCGGTACCGATACCCTGCTGCACCTACGGGCGGACTGGGCTGGCGAGGAACTCGTCCAGGTCAAGTTGCATGGCGACCAGGACTTCTCCACAGGCGGCGAGCTTCGCCTGTCGGTGGAGCCGAGCGCGCTGCATCTGTTCGACTCCAGCTCGGGCAAGCGCCTCAACTAGAGCCAGGTCATCCGGGAGAGGCGCACATGTGCCCGGCCATCCGCGCACGCGTCAGCGGCCAGCACGGATCTCCGTCGGCTCCAGCGTCATGCTCTCGCGCTGGTTGTCGCCCCTGGTGGAGGTCAGCGTCCAGCCGACGACGACGCCGAGCGCAGGTATGAATGTGACGCGCTGCAACGCCTCCTGGCGGAACTGAGGCACGACGGTCCCTTTCTCGAAGACGATGGCATCGTAGCTGCACGCGCCGACCGTCACGCGGCGCGTCTCCGAAAAGCGGATCATCTGCGTGCCGGAATAGGTGAGCGTGCCGAAGCGCGCGCTGAAGGAGTAAGTGAAGAACTGGCCTTGGCGCTCCGGAATGAGCTTCGACAGATCGCTGCTGAACGAGAATTCGACGGTCGTCCTCTCCGTGGTGATGCGCCGGTGGATGATGCCGCCGTAGCTGACGTAGGTCGTATCCTTGTCCTTCTGCGTCGGATAGCGATGGGTCAGCCGGATCTCGGCGCCCTTCACCCCCTGGATCTCGAAGCGAGAACCGTCCTTCATCACCACTGTCACGCCCTTGGCGACATCGGCGAACGTCGGACAGGCGGCCTTAGCCCCCTCAGCGCCCGCCACGAGCACGACGACCAGCGCCAGAAAACTCCGACCCATCCTACGCAAGCGCCTCATGTCAGCCTCCTCCTCAACGCGCCAGAGCCGCCGCGTTCTCTGGCGGCGCGACCCTGGACGTTCTCTATAGAGGACCGGGGCAGGGAAGGAAATCTCAGTACGCGCGAAGCTGGCCGGACGGGCGCCAAAGCGCTACAAATCTCTGCCGCCGACGATCCGGCCCGCTCGCACGCGCCCGCCGCGGCATATCACAACACCTGGGGAGGACCGACACGACATGAAGCTGCTACGCCACGGACCCGTAGGGCAGGAGCGCCCCGGGCTGCTCGACAAGGACGGCAACATCCGCGATCTCTCGGGCGTCATCGACGACATCGCCGGCAAGGTGCTGTCGCCGCAGGGGCTCGCCATGCTGGCCGCGCTCGACCCCAAGTCCCTGCCGATGGTGAGCAAGGATGCCCGCCTCGGCCCGTGCGTCGGCGGCGTCGGCAAGATCATCGCCGTCGGCCTCAACTACGCCGACCATGCCAAGGAGGCCGGCCTCGAGCCGCCGCGCGAGCCCGTGCTGTTCGCCAAGGCCGTGACCTCGCTCTGCGGTCCCAACGACGACGTGATCCAGCCCAAGGGCTCGACCAAGCTCGACTGGGAGGTGGAGCTCACCATCGTCATCGGCTCGCGCGCCCGCTACGTGTCGGAGGCCGACGCCATGAGCCACGTCGCCGGCTTCTGCGTCATGAACGACGTCTCCGAGCGCGCTTTCCAGATCGAGAGCACAGGCCAGTGGATCAAGGGCAAGTCGCACGACACGTTCGCGCCGCTCGGCCCGTGGCTTGTGACCCGGGACGAGATCGCCGACGCGGGCAAGCTCGACATGTTCCTCGAGGTCAACGGAACCATGCGCCAGAAGGGCAGCACCGCTACCATGATCTTCGGCGTTGCCCACCTGGTCTCCTACATTTCCCAGTTCATGACCCTCGAGCCCGGTGACGTTATCCCGACCGGCACGCCGCCGGGTGTCGGGCTCGGCCACAAGCCGCCGCTCTTCCTCAAGCCGGGCGACACGATGCGTCTCGGCATTCACGGGCTCGGCGAGCAGCGCCAGCGCGTCGTCGTCTGCGAATAACGAGGTCACCCTATGCCGAGGTTCGCCGCCAACCTGTCGATGATGTTCAACGAGGTGCCGTTTCTCGATCGGTTCGCGGCGGCGGCCTCTGCTGGCTTCAAGGCCGTCGAGGTGCTTTTTCCCTACGAGCAGCCGGCGGCCGAGGTCCGGGCGCGGCTCGAGGCTAACGGACTGACGCAGGCGCTTTTCAACCTGCCGCCCGGCAATGCCGAGCAAGGCGAGCGAGGCCTTGCCGCACTCGCCGGGCGCGAGGCGGATTTCGCCCGAGCCCTCGACCTTGCGCTCCGCTACGCCGAGGCGACCGGGTGCCGCCGCCTGCATGCCATGGCGGGCCTCCACCAGCACGGGGCGGAGCGCGCAACTTTCATCGCCAATCTGCGCAAGGCCACCGAGATCGCCGGCCGGCATGGCGTCGAGATCCTGATCGAGCCGATCAATGCGCGCGACGTCCCCGGCTACTTCCTCAATCGGCTGGAGGATGCGCGCGACATCATCGCCGAGGTCGGCTCGCCCCACCTCGGACTGCAACTCGACGTCTACCATCGCCAGATCGTCGCCGGCGACCTGACGGCCGCGCTGCGCGAGTTCATGCCGCTGACACGCCACATGCAGATCGCAAATCCACCGGATCGCGGCGAGCCGGACGACGGGGAAATCAATTACAGCTCGATCTTCCGCCTGATCGACGACCTCGGCTACACCGGTTTCGTCGGTTGTGAGTATCGCCCGCGCAACGGCACGCGCGAGGGCCTCGTCTGGGCGCAGAAGCTCGGCGTCAAGCTCGGCTGATGGAGTTTGAGTGGCCTGCGCGCTGCTCAGACCGGTCCGCTGATGGCGCTGCCCGTCACATTGCTTTCGGCAGCAAGATCACCCTCGATCGCGGCAGGTGCAGAGAGCCCGAGGCAGGCGATAGTGGTGCCGATCAGCGCCAGCATCAGCAGAGAACGACGGATCGACATGGCGAAAGCCTCCGGGGTGACGCGCCAGCGCGAGAGCTGGCGGCCCCCCAGAGTGCAGCCTTAGCCTTAAGCACACCTTAATTGGCCGACCTGCCTCGTCAGCTCGCGAAGGCGAGCGGCGTGAGCTGCTCCCGCCGGAGACCGCGCCCCGACCTCGCCCCCGTGGCGCGCCCGGCCTCCCAGACCGCCTTGCCATTGACGAGCACCGTGACGATGCCGGCAGCCGGCGTGGTCGGCTGCTCGAACGTGGCGGAATCCTCGATCGCGCCGGCATCGAACAGCACGAGATCGGCGAATGCACCCTCCGCGAGCACCCCGCGATCCTTGATGCCGAAGGTCCGCGCCGTCAGCGAGGTCATCTTGCGCACCGCCTCCTCGAGCGGGAACAGGCCGACGTCGCGCGCGTAGTGGCCGAGCACGCGCGGGAAGGTGCCCCAGAGCCGGGGATGGGGATGGGCGTCGTGCGGAAGGCCGTCCGAGCCGATCATCGTGGCCGGATACTTGAGGATGCGCTGCACGTCGTCCTCGCTCATCATGAAGTAGATCGCACCTGCCGGGGAGAGCTGGTCCACGGCTTCCTCGGGCGAGACGCCGAGCTCGGCGGCGATGTCGGCGAGATCCCGCCCCGAGAGGTCCGGGCGCTGTGTCGACCAGGTGACGAGCGTGCGCGTGGCACTGCCGACACGATCCTTCTTCAGGATCGTGCTGCTGGCGATATAGGGGTAGGCATCGAGGCCGATCGGCTGGCTCCTGCGCGCCGCCTCGATGGCGGCCAGCGTGCTCACCGAGCGACCATGGTTCTCGGTGCCGGTGCACTTGTGATGAGAGATGACCACGGGGATCTTGGCCGTGCGTCCGATCCGGAAGCTCTCGGCGAGAGACTCGAGCACCCCCTCCCCTTCGTCGCGCATGTGCGTCGAATGGAACCCGGAGAACTCGTGCACGACCTCGGCCAGCGCCTCCACCTCCTCGGTCGGAGCGCTCACGGCCGGTGGATAGAAGAGCCCGGTCGAGAGCCCCGCCGCCCCCTCCTGGAGCGCCTGGCGCAGCGTCTTGCGCATGGTCTCGATCTCGGCCGCCGTCGCCGGGCGGTCGAGCCGATCCATGGCCATGACGCGCAGGGAGGAGTGCCCGGCCTGCGCCACCACGTTGAGCGCCGGCGGCGCCTTGTCCAGGGCTGTGAAATAGTCGGCGAAGGACGCGAAGAAGTGCTGAGGCTCGGGGCAGATGAGATCGAGCGGCGCCGGCGGGCGGCTCGGCACGGTGACGGGCGCGATGGAGATACCGCAATTGCCCGTGACCACCGTCGTCACGCCCTGACTGACCTTGCAGGCCATCCCCGGATCGACCAGCACGATGCGATCGTCATGGGTATGGGCATCGATGAAGCCCGGCGCGAGCACCTTGCCCTGGGCGTCGATTTCGCGTTCCGCGGAAACCGCGAGCGTCCCGCCCATCGCCGAGATGCGATCGCCCGTGACGGCGAGATCGCCCGTGCGGGACGGCGCGCCCGTGCCATCGATCAGCCGCGCGTTGCGAATGACCACATCGACCTTGCCCATCAACACTCTCCCTTTCACCTGCGTCGAAACACTCGTGATCCGCTCATTCGCCGAGCGCTTCTGCGGTCGGATGCCAGAGCTCCGCCACAGCCTCGTTGCGCCGTCCCTGCCGACGCGCGATGGCGCCGACCGTGAAGTTGAGCGGATAGCACGTCCGATCCGCGAGCGTCACCTCATGCCTCGCCGCCAGCGCGGCCACGACATCCTCCGGGAAGGCGCGATCGAGCACCACCTCCTCGGGCCCCGATACGTTGAGGCGCGGGGCCGACATGGCTTCCTCGGTGCTCATGCCGTAGTCGACGATGAAGGATGCGAGGTTGAAAACGGCCGGCATGATCTTGCGGCCGCCCGAGCCGCCCAGCGCCACCACGTCGTCGGGGCCGGTCAGAATGGTCGGGGTATAGTTCGCGAGACCGCGCTTGCCCGGTGCCATCGAGTTCGGGCGGCCCGGTCGCGGATCGAACCAGTTGATGCCGTTGTTGAGCAGGATGCCCGTTTCGGGCTCGAGGAAACGCGAGCCGAAGATCGAGAGCAGCGTCTGCGTCAGCGACACGGTGTTGCCCTGGCGGTCGATGACGGCGAGATGCGTCGTCGAGGTTTCCGTCGGACTGACGTCGCCGAGTTCGGTCAGTCGCCGACGCCACGCCGGCTGCAAGGCATCGACATAGGCGGCGAGGGCTGTGCCATCCGGCCGGGCGCCCTTGGCCCGCCAGTTTCCGGCCAGCGTGGTCATGGCCTCGAGGAGGGTCGGCCCACCGTTGAGCAAGGGCACCACGTTGACGCGATGGCTGCGATAATCGAGCGTCGCAGCCGGCGTCACCAGCGGCTCGACCGAGGCGAGATCGTCCTCTGCGAGGTAGCCGCCGGCAGCAGCGACGGACGACGCCAGCGCGCGGGCGATGCGCCCCTCGTAGAAGCCCTTGGCTCCTTCGTCGGCAATCTGGCGCAACGTCCTCGCGAGCGCCTCGTTGCGCAACCGCACGGGCGGCAGGCCGGATGCGACAGCCGGCGGCACCGGCGGAGCACCCGCAGGCAGGAACAGCGCCCGGCAACCGGGATCGCGGGCGAGATCGGCGAACGTGCTGGAGATCTCGATCAGCGTCCACCAGTCAACCTGCAGTCCTTCCTCGGCCAGCTCCGCCGCCGGACCGACGAGTTCGTGCCAGGGCCGCGTGCCGAAACGCCGGTGCGCCGCCCAGATGCCGGCCGGCACCGCCGGAACCGCCACCGCAGACGCACCGACAATATTGCGGTTGCCCTCGACCTTGGGCCAGCCGAACAGATCCTCATCGGCGCCGCCGACCACGGGAAAATGG
>JAGRKR010000535.1 GCA_020442225.1 Hyphomicrobiaceae bacterium
TTCATGCTGCAGGTCTATGACCGGGTCATGAGCTCGGGCAGTCTGCCGACCTTGATCGCCCTCTCGATCATCACCGCGACGGTCTACGTCTTCATCGGCATCCTCGAGCTCGTGCGCTCGCGCGTGCTGAGCCGCATCGCCGGCGACATCGACGCGCGGATTTCCGACCGCGTGCTCGAGGCCTCGCTACGCGCCGGCCTCGCCCAGGGCGGGGGCTCGGCCACGGCGCTGCGCGAACTCGACCACCTCCGCCAGTTCGTCGCCGGCCCAGCGCCGATGACCATCTTCGACGCGCCCTGGACACCCGTCTACATCGCCGTCATCGCCATGCTGCACTGGACCCTCGGAATGGCTGCCGCCGCCGGCGCCGTCGTGCTGCTCGCCATCGCCCTGTGGAGCGAGTTTTCGAGCCGACGGCCGCTCGCAGAGGCGACACGCGCCATGGGCCGGAGCCTGGAGCTCGCCGAAGTCGGCCACCGCAACGTCGAGGTGATCGCCTCGATGGGGATGCTCGAGGCCTTTCGCCGACGCTGGCAGCGTCTCAATGGCGAGGCCCTCGCCTGGCAGACGGTCGCCGCCGACCGGCTCGGCACCAGTGGCGCCGTCACCAAATCGCTCCGCCTCCTCATGCAATCCGGCATGCTGGCGCTCGGAGCCGTCCTGGCCCTGCAGAGCGAGATCAGCGCCGGCGCCATCGTCGCTGCCACCATCATCTTCGGCCGCGCGCTGGCACCCGTCGAAATGGCGGTCGGCAACTGGCGCGGCACCGTGCGCGCCCGCGCCGCCTACCGCAAGCTGGCCGCACTGCTCCATGCCATGCCGGAGCTCCCCGCCCGCACGGCCCTGCCGACCCCGAGCGGCCGCGTCAGCGTCGAGGCCCTGCGTGTGGCCGCGCCGCAGACACGCCAGCTCATTCTCTCCAACGTGAACTTCAAGCTGGAGCCCGGCCAGGTGCTCGGCGTCATCGGACCGAGCGCCTCAGGCAAGTCGACCCTTGCCCGTGTCATCGTCGGCCTCTGGCCAGCCCTGTCCGGCGCGGTTCGCCTCGACGGCGCCAAGCTCGATCAGTGGGGCAGCGACGCGCTTGGGCTGCACATCGGCTATCTCCCGCAAGGGGTGGAGCTGTTCGCCGGCAGCGTCCGGGAGAACATCGCCCGCTTCCGCGAGGATGCCAGCGACGAGGACGTCGTCGCCGCCGCCCGCATGGCGCATGCGCACGAGCTGGTGCTCGCCCTGCCCGACGGCTACGACACCGAGCTCGGCGCCTTCGCCAGCCACCTGTCCGCCGGCCAGCGGCAGCGCATCGCGCTCGCCCGGGCGCTGTTCGGCCGGCCGCCGCTGGTCGTGCTCGACGAGCCCAATTCCAATCTCGACCGTGCCGGCGACGAGGCCCTGACCGCCGCCATCGACGACATGCGCCGCCGCGGCCAAACAGTGGTCATCGTCTCCCACCGCATGCAGGCCCTCGCCTCGTGCGACCTGGTGTTGTTCCTGGATCGCGGTGTGCAACGCATTTTCGGACCTCGGCACGACGTGCTGCGCCAGCTCGGCGGCGGCGAGGCGGCCGGCAAACCGGTCTCGGGCGTCCCCGACGGCAGCGGAGCGAAGCCATGACCCCGAGCAGATCTCCAACCGATCGCTGGATCCGCACCGGCATGGTCATGGTCACGCTGCTCTTTGGCGCGCTGGCCGCCTCCACCCTGCTGGTTTCCTTGAGCGGCGGCGTCGTGGCTGGTGGCTCTGTGGCCGTCGAGCACAATCTGAGAATTCTCGCCCACCAGGACGGCGGCACGGTTGCAGCCGTGCTCGTGCGCAATGGCGACCACGTCGCCAAGGGCGACGTTCTCGTGCGCCTCGATCCGACCGCAGCCCGCGCGAACCTGGCGGCCACCATGGCACGCCTGATCGATGCCCAGATCCAGATCGCCCGCCTCGAGGCCGAGCGCGACAATGCACCTGATCTCGGAATGCCGGCCGAGGTGGCCGGGCCTGCCCGCACACAGACGGCAACCGTCAGGCTCTTCGCCGTACAGCGCCACCTCTTCATCGCCCGTCGCACGGCGCGTCTCGGCGAGGAGCTCATGCTGAAGGAGCGCGCCGGCCAACTCGAAGAGGAGATCCGTGGGCTCGAGGCCCAGCTTCGCTCCAAGGAGCGCGAGCGCGCCCTCAATCTGCGCGAACTGGAATCGGTGAAGGGCCTGTTCGAGAAGGGCCTCGCCCACCAGCAGCGCTTCCTCGGTCTCGAGCGCGAGCAGGCGCGACTGATCGGCGACGTCGGCAAGCTCACCAGCGACGTCTCCCGCATCAAGGGCCAGCTTTCCGAGGTCACGCTCAAGATCGCGCAGACGCGCAAGGAATTCACGCAGGCCGTACTCGACGAGCTCAGGAAAGCGCGCGCGCTCGCCGCCGAGCTCGAGGAGATGCGGGCCGCTCTCGAGGACAAGCTGCGGCGCATCGAGATCCGCGCGCCGCAGGCAGGCCGCGTGCACAACATGACCGTCAACGGCGAAGGCGCCGTGATCCCGCCGGCCGGCACCGTGTTGCAGATCGTCCCGGACGGCGATCGTCTCGTGGTCGAGGCGCGACTGGCACCCGGCGACATCGACAAGGTGCGCGCCGGCCAGAGAACGGTGGTGCGCTTCAGCCAGCTCGACGCCCGCTGGACGCCCCGTCTGGAAGGCACGGTGCTGAAGGTCTCGCCGGCCCAGCTCGCCGACGCCAACGGCAAGCCCTACTTCAGCGCCCAGGTTGCCATCTCCCAGCGCGAGCTCACCCGTCTCGGCAAGGGCTACGCCCTGCTGCCCGGCATGCCGGCCGACGTGCTCATCACCACAGGCGAGCGTTCGATCCTGAGCTACCTCGTCAAGCCGCTCGCCGACCAGATGGCCCGCGCCATGCGCGAAAAATAGCAGGTGTGGCGTCAGCGCCGGCGTCGCTGTTCACCGCACGGCGGCGGCGCCATTGCCAGACCGCCCCTGCTCGCCTAGATAGGTCATGGCGCGAGTGCCTCATCCCACCGCCTGGTGTGCCGGCTTAGCTCAGTTGGTAGAGCACCTGATTTGTAATCAGGGGGTCGGCGGATCGAGTCCGTCCGGGGGCACCAGCCTTTCATCCAGCACAGCCCGACACGCA
>JAGRKR010000536.1:0-1425 GCA_020442225.1 Hyphomicrobiaceae bacterium
GCGGCTTTAAGGCCCGCCGCATCCAACGCCGCCTGCACCTCGCGCGCGTACGCGTCGGCGTCGGAGACGATGGTGGCGACGACGACCTGGAGCGGCGCCAGCCACAACGGCAGGTGGCCGCCGAAGCTCTCGATGAGGATGCCCGTGAAGCGCTCGAGCGAGCCGAACATGGCCCGATGGATCATCACCGGCGTCTTCTTCTCGGAGTTGGCGTCGATGTAGAAGGCGCCGAGGCGGCCCGCCAGATTGAAATCGACCTGCGTCGTTCCGCACTGCCAGTCGCGACCGATGGCGTCCTTCAGCACATACTCGAACTTCGGACCGTAGAACGCACCCTCGCCGGGGTTCACCGCCGTCTTGATGCGGCCGCCGCCCTCGGCTTCGATGCGCTTCAACACGTTGGCCATCACGGCCTCGGCGCGGTCCCACAGCTCGTCCGAACCGACGCGCTTCTCGGGCCGCGTCGAGAGCTTCACGACGATGTCCTCGAAGCCGAAGTCGCGATAGATCGAGAGCATGAGATCGTTGATCTTCATGCACTCGTCCTCGAGCTGCTCCTCGGTGATGAAGATGTGCGCGTCNNNNCACGCGCATCATGCCGTGCAGCGCGCCCGACGGCTCGTAGCGATGCACCTTGCCGAATTCCGAGATCTTGATCGGCAGGTCGCGATAGCTCTTGAGGCCGTGCTTGAAGATCTGCACGTGACCCGGGCAGTTCATCGGCTTGCAGCAGAACACGCGCTCGTCGGGGAGCGTGGTGGTGAACATGTTCTCGCCGTAGTTCTCCCAGTGGCCCGAGGCCTCCCAGAAGGAGCGCTCCATCATGTCGGGGCTGTTGACCTCGACATAGCCGGCATCCTGCTGGCGGCGACGCATGTAGGCGATTAGCGACTGGAAGAGCGTCCAGCCCTTGGGGTGCCAGAACACCGCGCCCGGCGCCTCCTCCTGGAAGTGGAAGAGATCCATCTCGCGGCCGAGCTTCCTGTGATCGTTCTTCTCCGCTTCTTCGAGCCGCTTGAGGTGGGCGGCGAGATCGGCCTCGCTCGCCCATGCCGTGCCGTAGATGCGCTGGAGCATGGGGTTGCGGCTGTCGCCGCGCCAATAGGCGCCGGCAACCTTGGTGAGCTTGAAGCCCTTGCCGATCTGGCCGGTCGAGGTCATGTGCGGGCCGCGGCAGAGATCGAGCCAGGCGCCCTGCTTGTAGATCTTGAGATCCTCACCCTCCGGGATCGCATCGACGAGCTCGATCTTGTAGGTCTCGCCCTTCTCGCGGAAATAGGCCTTGGCCTGCTCGCGGCTCCACAGCTCCTTCGTGAAGGGGGCGTTGCGCGCGATGATCTCGTGCATGCGCGCCTCGATCAGCGCCAGCTCCTCGGGATGGAAGGGCTCGTCGCGCGCGAAATCGTAATAAAAGCCGTTTTCGAT
>JAGRKR010000536.1:1505-1702 GCA_020442225.1 Hyphomicrobiaceae bacterium
TGGCGGATGAGCTCCAGAGCCTCCTCGTCCGTGCGCGTGACGATGCGGATGCGGGCGTCGGCCTCGATGGTGTCGGCAAGGTCCGCGAGCCGGCCATCCACGACCATGGCGACGGCCTTCTTCGCCAGAGACTTGGCGATGCCCTCGGCGACATCGCGGCCGCTCACGCCTCGCGGGAAGCGACGCGACGCACCATC
>JAGRKR010000537.1 GCA_020442225.1 Hyphomicrobiaceae bacterium
TCGCCGCTGCTCTACGCGGTGCCCATGCAGATGATCGCCTATCACACGGCGGTTCTGATGGGCACGGACGTCGATCAGCCGCGGAACCTCGCCAAGTCGGTAACTGTGGAATAGTCGTCGAGGCTGGGGATGAAGTCGGAAAGCCAGCCTAGGAATTGCCTCATTGGACGGGTTCTCTTAAGGTCCAGGCTTGGGGGAAGGACACCAGCACGGCCGAAGAGCGGTTCTGGCGTCGCCGGGGGTACGGAACGATGAGCCATCACGACCGTCGCGGACTGCTGTTTGCCGCGAGCCTCTTTGCAGCTGGAGCCGGCGTCTTGTCGGCGCCCGTCGACGTGGCCGCACGTGAGCCGAAGAAGCCCGCGCCAGCGGCCAAGCCCACTGCCAAGGCCAAGCCGGCTGCCGCGTCCGCATTGCAGGCCGGATTGAAGGCGCTCAAGGCCGGCAAGAACGTGCAGGCGATCAGCGCGTTCAATCAGGCCCTCGCCGGTGGCGCCCTGCCTCCTGCCGACCTCGCAAGAGCCCTTTATTCGCGCGGCGTCGCCTACCGGCGCACCGGCAAGTCCGCGCAGGCGATTTCCGACCTGACGAGCGCGCTGTGGATCAAGGGCGGGCTGACGGAGGGGGATCGCAAAGCGGCGATCGCCGTCCGCGCTGAAGCCTACAAGGCCGTGGGGCTCAAGGGTGAAGGCGATCCGGAGGTCGTGCGTTCGGCACCCGCGGCGCGCCCCGCAGTCACCCCGGCCGGCTGGCAAACCGAATTCAACGGCTCCGGCCGCCCGGCCACGCCGCAACCCGCGCGTGCGCCGGCACCGGCGGCACAGCCGAGCGGAAGCGGCACGACGATTTCCCGCTTCTTTGGCGGCATCTTCGGGTCGACACAGCCACAGCCCGGGCCGACGACGTCGAGCATCACGCCGCGCCCAGCGCCGCGGCCCGTACCGCCCGCCGTGCCGAAGGCCGGTGATTGGGGCCGCAGCACCGAGATCAAGCCGGTCGCCACGAAGCAGGCGAGACTGATCGAGGAGCGCAAGCCCATCGCCAAAGGCCGGGCTGTGCACGAGGCGCAACTCGCGACGCTGCGCAGTCCGGGCGAGGCCCAGGCCCTGGCGTCGCGCATCCAGGCCCGGCACAAGCGGCTGCTCGGCACGATGCAACCCTCGATCGGGCAAACCGTGCTCGGCAACATGGGCACGTTCTATACGGTCAAGATCGGCCCGTTCGCCTCGCGCACCAAGGTTGCCCAATTCTGCAGCAAGATCAAATCAGCGGGCGACAGCATCGATTGCTTCCCGATCGGGAAGTAGCGCCAGTCTTCGCCGGCACGGCACGTGCACGCCTGCCTCTCGGCGCGGGGGGCGCACGGGCAAAGCGCACAGGCGCGCCCTCGAACGGCCGCAGTCCGCTGGGACGAGACGACTTTGGTCGACTTGGACGAAAGCCATTCCACAGGCTATGGATGATGTGTCCCGAGGGCGCTCGGCTCGCAATCCCGCGCCTTCGCCGGGCCGCTGTCGTGCAGCGGTGCAGGGCGGGTGGTCATCGGGGTAGGCTGAGCGCGACATGATGGGCTATCCTCGGATATGCTACAACGTGGACGGAGCGTAAGGACGTGACAGCGCGATCCCTCTGCACTCGATGGAGCCCCGCCGACTCCGGCAGGTCGTGCGCAACACAGGGAGAGGCAGTCCCCTATGGACAACCCTGATGGCCAGCGCCCCGCTCCGCAGGGCGGCTCCGGGCTTGCCAACCTGACACGGCCACCCAAGCGCGGACGCTGGCATATCGGCGCCCGCCTCCGGAACTATTTTCTGACGGGTCTGGTCGTGGTGGGGCCCGTCGGGCTCACCATCCTGTTCATCTGGTTCGTCATCGACAGGGTCGACACCTGGGTCAAGCCGCTCTTGCACCGGTTGCTGCCGGCCGGCTGGTTGCCGGTGGACGCGCTGCCGTTCAACATCCCCGGCATCGGCCTCATCACCTCCATCATCGGGCTGATGATCATTGGGGCGCTGGCGGCCAACCTGCTGGGGCGGACGCTCATCAGCTTCGGCGAGTTGTTCGTCGGCCGCATGCCGATCGTGCGCAACGTCTACAGCGCGCTCAAGCAGCTGTTCGAATCCGTGCTGGCCACCGCCAACACCAGCGAGGCCTTCCAGAAGGTGGGGCTCATCGAGTTCCCGTCGAAGGGGGTGTGGTCTCTGGTCTTCGTCACGGCGGAGGTCGCCAAGGAGATCCAGGAGGTGACGCCGTCGAGCCAGGATCTTGTGACGGTGTTCGTGCCGACCGGCATCGTGCCGCCGACCGGCTTCGTCTCGTTCGTGCCGCGGGATCAGGTGAAGCTTCTGAGCATGACGGTCGAGGATGCCGCCAAAATCATCCTGTCGGGCGGCATGGTCGTGCCGGATGCGGAGAAGGCCGCGAAGGGGCGCAGCGAGCCCGGCAACGGCTGGCGCGTGCGCCAGCTCACGGCGCGCGGGGGGCAGCCGCCGGCGTAAGGGCTCCGGACCGCTCACGCGGCGCGGAACAGGCGCACCGCTTCGTCGCACTCGAACAGATAGAGCAGATGCCGCAGCGCCTCGCCGCGCGGCCCCTTGAGTTCGGGATCGCTCTCGAGGACGAGGCGGGCGTCGTCGCGCGCGGCTCCGAGAAGCTCCTCGAAGCCAGGCACCTCCGCCACCCGGAATTCCGGCGCGCCGCTCTGGCGTGCCCCCAGCACCTCGCCGCCGCCCCTGAGTTTGAGGTCCATCTCCGCGATGGCGAAACCGTCCTCGGTCTCGTGCATGGTCTCGAGGCGCTGGCGCGCCGTCTCTCCAAGGGGCGGCTGATAGAGGAGGATGCAGGACGAGGCGCGATCACCCCGCCCGACGCGACCGCGAAGCTGATGCAGTTGCGCGAGGCCGAAGCGTTCGGCGTGCTCGATCACCATGATCGTGGCATTCGGCACGTTGACGCCGACCTCGACGACGGTCGTGGCCACCAGAATCTTGAGGCGCCCCTCGGAGAAGGCCTGCATGGTCGCATCCTTGGCCGGCGCGCGCATTTGCCCGTGGAGCAGCCCGACGCAATCGCCGAACCGCTGGATGAGGTGGCCGTGGCGCTCCTCGGCCGCCGCAAGCTCGGTCGTATCCGACGTCTCGACGAGCGGGCAGATCCAGTAGATCTGCGCACCCTGCGCCAGCGCACGGCCGAGCCCGTCGATGACCTCCTCCAGGCGCTCGAGCGAGACGCGGCTGGTGACGACGGGCTTGCGGCCGGCTGGCTTCTCGGTCAGGCGGGAAACGTCGAGGTCGCCGTAGTGCGTCATGAGCAGCGTGCGCGGAATGGGGGTCGCCGTCATGACGAGGACGTTGGCGCCGCCGTCGCTCCCCTTGGACTGCAGGGCGAGGCGCTGATGAACGCCGAACCGGTGCTGCTCGTCGATGACCGCCAGGGCGAGATCGGGAAACACGACATCGGGCTGGAAGAGGGCGTGCGTGCCGATGAGGATGTCGATCTCGCCGCCCTCGAGACGTTCGAGCACCGCCTTGCGGGCGCGTCCCTTCTCGCGGCCGGTCAGCAGCCCGACGCGCAGGCCGGCCGCGCTGGCGAGTGGCGCGATCGTCTCGAGATGCTGGCGCGCCAGCACCTCGGTCGGCGCCATCAAGGCCGCCTGCGCGCCCCCCTCGATGGCGATGGCCATGGCCATGAGAGCCACCGCCGTCTTGCCCGAGCCGACGTCGCCCTGCAGCAGACGCAGCATGCGGCCGGGCGCGGCGATGTCGGCCTCGATCTCGCCAATGGCCTTCGCCTGCGAGTTGGTGAGCGCGAACGGCAGCGCCGCGGTCAGCCGCGCGCGAATGCGGCCGTCGCCCCGCAAGGCCCGCCCACGCTCCGCACGCTGGCTGCGGCGCACGAGGGCGAGGGCGAGCTGGCCGGCCAGCAACTCGTCATAGGCGAGCCGTTGCCAGTACGGACCGGTATTGGCGATGTCGGCGGGAGTCTCGGGCCGGTGCAGGCGATCCAGTGCGGAGCGGAACTCCGGAAAGCCCCTGGCGGCGAGCCAGGCCGGCTCCTGCCACTCGGGCAGCGGCATGAGGGTCGAGAGGGCATGCCGGATCGCCTTGCGCAGCACCTTACCGGAGAGCCCGGCGGTCAGGGGATAAATCGGCTCGAGTGCGGGGAGGTCGGCACGCGCCTCGGCGTCCACGATGTAGTCGGGGTGCGGCATCTGCAACTGTTCGCCATAGCGCTCGACCCGCCCGGAGACGTAGCGCACCTCGCCGACCGGGAGCTGCCGCTCGACGAAACGTGGCTCCGCCCGGAAGAACACGAGGTCGATGCGCCCGCTGTCGTCCTCGCAGGTCACACGGTAAGGGGCCTTGCTTGCGCTGCGCGGCGGCGCCTTGTGTTTCAGCACCCGCAGGCGCAAAGTCACGATCGTGCCCGCCACGGCTTCGGCCACCGACGGCTCACTGCGGCGATCGACGACGCCGGTCGGCAGATGCCACAAGAGGTCGAGCGCCCGTGGCTCGCTGACGCCCGGTGGCAGGCGCAGCGCCTTGCGCAGCAGCACGAGCAGCCGCGGGCCGATGCCCGGCAGGCTCTGTACCGAGACGAAGAAGGGGCTGAGGGCGGCGGGCCGCATCAGAGGCCGTCCTCGCGCAGCCGGCCCGTCTGTCGCCCAACCCTGGTGCGGCGGCTCGCGCGGGCGTTCGGGGCACCCGCGCCGCCAAGAGGGTACTGACAGGGCCGATATGCAGGGCTATATGTCATGCGCCGGGAAGGTGGACGCGGGCGTGCTGGACCGTCAAGCGTCTCGGTGAATTTTCGAACATGAGCCAGCGGGCCAACCGGCGAGAGACCATGAGCGATGACGTCGAGCGCCGCCGGCGTCGCGCCCTTTATCGGGCGTGCCATCGGGGCACCAAGGAGATGGATTGGATCCTCGGGCGCTTCGCCGAGGCCGAGGTGGCCGGCATGCCCGAGCAGACCCTGTCGGACTTCGAGCGGCTGCTGGCCTTGCCCGATCCGGACATCCAGAGCTGGGTTCTGGCGCCCGAGCGGCTCGAGATGAGCGAGCTGGCGCCGCTGATCGACAAGCTGCGCACCTTCCACGGGCTGTGAGGCCCTGCGAGAGCGAATGATGGCCGCCGACGCGCGCAGTGCCCGCGAATTCCTGCTGACCGGTGTCCCCGAGGGGCTCGATGCCCTGGTGCTCGCCCGCATCGCAGCGTCGGCCGGGCCCGAGGTCGGGGGAACCTCGCTCGTGCTGCACGTCGCGCGCGATGACCGCCGCCTCGAAGCCCTGCATCAGGCCCTGGCCTTTTTTGCACCGAAGCTGCGCGTCATCGCCTTTCCGGCCTGGGACACGGTTCCCTACGACCGCGTGACGCCGCAACCCGACATCGTTGCGCAGCGGATCAGCGCGCTCGCCCGCATGCTCGTGATCCGGCCGGAGCGCCCGACCATCGTGCTGACGACGGTGAGCGCCGTGCTCCAGCGCGTGCCGCCGCGTGACGCCAT
>JAGRKR010000538.1 GCA_020442225.1 Hyphomicrobiaceae bacterium
GGCGGCAGGTTCAACGGCCGCCAGATCGTGCCGGCCGGCGTGATCGATGAGATCGCCCGCGGCGGCGACCGTGAGAAGTTCGCACCCGCCGGCTTCCTGACGCTGCCGGGCTGGTCCTACCGCATGCAGTGGTGGGTGAGCCACGACGCCCACGGCGTCTTCATGGCGCGCGGCATCCACGGACAGGCCATCTACGTCAATCCGAAAGCCGAGGTCGTGATCGCGCGCTACGCCTCCCATCCCATGGCCGCCAACATCAACATCGACCCGGTCTCGCTGCCGGCGTGGAAAGCCGTCGCCGAGGCGCTGATGGGCTAGGGAGCCTCACCCCTCCTGCCGCACCTCGGCTGCCTCGGCTGCCGCAACTGCAGCGGCCGCTGCCTGAGCCGCCGCCTGCCGTCGCGCCTCGATGTGGTCGATCACCAGTCTGGAGCCGCCGTAGATCAGCGCCCCGAGACAGAGCACCCAGACGAGCAGCACGACCGCCTGCAGCGACACCTCGAAGCCCACTCCGAGCCGGGAGCGATCGTAGTACGACAGCGTCCGATAAGCCGCCGCCACGCCACCGACCGT
Organism: Hyphomicrobiaceae bacterium; assembly: GCA_020442225.1. Next base: position 574 of record JAGRKR010000538.1, read on the forward strand.
GAGCACCACCAGCACGAACCACTGGATCGTCGCGTGGGCATGGAACGTCGGAGGGGCCGTCGTCGGCCGGCGTCGCACCAGATTCGTCAGAACGCTCGCGAGCAGGACAATGGAGAGCAGCGAAGCGGAGCTCACGATCAGGCGCGGCCATTGGGCGAACCCGAATGCCCACAGCGGCGCGAACAAGGCTCCGATCAGGGCCAGATAGTTGAATGTGATCCTGCTCACCTGCCACACACCCCCGGCAAGCTCCCCCGGCGCGCAATCGCGCCCGCGAGAGCATATTTCCGATTGATCCTGTCCAGCTCGCCGTTCCTCGCGATCACAGCCATGCCTGCATTGAACGCCTGACGCAGCTCGTAGTCGCGGAAGACCATCTGATAGGCCGTCGGGCAGAACACCGGTTCGAAGGCCAGCGTCCGCGCGTACGTCTGGAACCCGTCGCCGAGCAGCTCGCGCGTGTAGAAGTTGAAGATCAGCTCGTCCGCGATCACGACGTCCACGAACCCCGTCTGCAGCATCACCGAATGGCTCAATTGATCGGCGCGCTCGATGTACAGGCGGGCCTTGTCGCTCACCTCGCGCACCTGCGGCAGCACGGATGTCGAGCCGGCGAAGGCCACGATCCGTTTCGCCGCGATACGCGTCAGCGCCTCCCCGGCGAGGCCGCGGGGAAAGTCCGCGAGCCTGTAGAAGATGCCGTTCTGGTAGTGGATGTAGGTCTCGGAGCGTATGCCCTTGATCTGGATGTCCTGCGGCACCGTGGTCACGCCGTCGAGCCGCTGATCCGAGAGGAAGGCCTGCCAGTGCCGGGTGAAGGGCATGATATGGAACTCGACCGGCTTCCCGACACCGGCGGCCTTGAAGGCGGCCAGGATGATCTCCGCCTCGCGCCCCTCGCCCTGCAAGGTCATCTGCGGCGGCAGCAGCGGGGCGGCGATGCGGATCGAGGCGCCGTCCTTGAGCCTCGGGAAGCCGCTGACGAGCGCGATGACGAACATCGCGAATGCCGCCCCGCCGAGCAGCACCGCAAACACGCGCTCCTTGATCAAAGCCTCGAGCACGCCCCTACCCTATCGGCCCGCGGTGGTCCCGGTCTCCGACAACCTCTTCCCATTCCACGTCCTCGAAGAAGACGTAGTACCGCCCGGCCTGGAGAAGATCGTAGGCGCTGTTGGCGAAGAGAGCGGCCAGCACCCAGTAGACCGGCATGTGGGGCGAGGAGAGTCCCAGCGCCGCAAGCGCCTCCACCGCCTCGTAATAGACGGTTGCGAACACCTGCGGCGAGGTCGGCAGCAGCATCGTGTAATCGGTGGGCGAGCCGGCCGACAGGCGCGCGCACTCGAGGGAGGCCGACTTGCACGTGCTGGATATGGCGAAGGGGGCGAGCGCCAGGAGGCTGCACACGAGATTGTTGCGCCACCACACGTTCCCGGCGGAGCCGGCTTCTGCGGAGACGGTATCGTTGGCCTGCCGTTCGAGCCGCACCTCCTGCCAGCGCGCGAGCGCAATCCACGCCGCGTTCATGAGCAGCAGGGAGACGTGCATCAGGATGTAGCCCATGAAGATCGACGAGCTGAGCGGCAGGTTCGACGAGAGCGCGAAGGCGACGTACTCGAACTCGGCGCAGACCAGATAGAACAGCGCCCCGTGCAGGAAGATCATCACCAGATGGAAGGCGATCGCCATGCTGGAGAGCCCGCCCCGCTCGCGCATGCCCGGCGGCGCGATGGCGTGGAAGCGCGCCGCGGCGATGACGAGGCTCTGCAGGTTCCGCGGCACCCAGAAGAACCGCAACCCGAGCAGCGTGACGTTGATGAAGAGGAAGACGATCAGCAGCGTCTTCTGGTCGTAGATCGGCGCCGTCCCCGAGAGGATTTTCGTGAGGAACGTCTGCGAGCCCAGGAACACCTGGGTCAGGCCGAGCGCCATGGCGAAGGCGTAGACGGCCGACAGCACATCGAGCCCGCGCACGTTCGTCTTGATCTTGGCTGCCACGTTGCCCCCGCATGCACGTGCCGCAGTCGGATGCGCG
>JAGRKR010000539.1 GCA_020442225.1 Hyphomicrobiaceae bacterium
AGGTAGTAGTGCTCGGCGGCCTGCAGCGGCACGTTGACGCCCGACGCCTCGCCCAGCTGTCGCGCCCACATGCCCGCGCAGTTGACGACGTACTCGGCGTCGATGTCGCCGTGAGACGTGGTCACGCCTGTGACGGCGCCGCGCGCCTTCTTCACGCCCGTCACGGTGACGCCCTCGAGGATGGTCGCGCCTTGCATGCGCGCGCCCTTGGCGAGCGCCATCGTGACGTCGACCGGGTTGGCCTGCCCGTCGCGCTCGACATAGAAGCCGGCGAGGATGTCTTCGGTGCGGGCGAGCGGGAAGAGCTCCTTGACCTGCGAAGCGCTGATCTCGTGCACGTCGACGCCGCACTGGCGGTTGAACGCGGCGACGCGCCGGAACTCCTCGAGACGATCGCGCTCGGCGGCGATCTCGATGAAACCGACCGGCTTGAACCCGGTGGAGAGCCCCGTCTCGGCCTCGAGGCGCTCGTAGAGGGCGCGCGTGTACTTGCGCATCTCGGTCGAGGTCTCGGACAGCGAGCCGAACGTGACGATGAGCCCCGCGGCGTGCCACGTGGTGCCCGACGTGAGCCGGTCGCGCTCGAGCAGGACCACGTCCTTCCAGCCGGCGTGCGCGAGGTGGTAGGCGACCGAGGTGCCGATGATGCCGCCGCCGATGATGACGACGCGCGCGTGGGAGGGGAGTTCGGCCATACTGTCCTCCTTCAATACACCGGCGGGCTGACGACCCAGATGACGACCGCCGGCACGTCGCCAGCGTTGCGCCAACGGTAGGTCTTGTTGCTGAAACGAAAACTGTCGCCTTCGCCGAGACTGTGCCACGCCCCCGCGATCTCGAGGTCCAGGCGTCCCGAAACGATGTAGCCGGCGTCTTCTGTTTGCCGCTGCGCCTGGACGCTTCTTTCGGCGCCGGGCGCGAATTCGGAGCGGATGAGTTCGAAGCTGCCACCAAGATCGGGCGAGAGGAGTTCCTCGGTCAATCCCGACTCGCTCGATCCGAGCGCACGGCGATGCCCGGCGCGAACGATGACGCCGCGCTCGGGCTCCGTCGCGGCCTCATGTCCGAAGAAGATACTGAGCGGGACGCCGAAAACATCGGCAAGACGCCTCAAATCCTCGATCGACGGCTGCGACAGTCCGCGCTCGACCTGACTTATCCAGCCGATCGAGCGGCCGAGCTTCAGCGCGAGTTCCGCGATCGTCAGCCCCCGGCTTCGACGCAACGCACGGATGTCGCGCGCGAGCATGTCCGCCGCGGTCAGCACGTCGTTCATTCCGTTCTTGTGCGCGATCGAGGTCATGAAAAATCCTGCCGAATTTTCATCCACACGTTTGTCATGAAATTTTCAAGGAGAATTTCATATGCCAGCGGAATGGATTCGCTTGCACGGGCGGCTTCGCAATGCCATAGCATGCGGCGAAAGTGCGCCGGAGCGCAGCGGATCGAGGGGCCGTATCCAAAGGAGTGGCACGTGCTGGCACCGGGCAGGGAGCATTTGCCTCTCGACGAGGTAGGTGTGGTGGATGACGCGATCGTGTCGCGGCGTTCCGTGCGAGCGTTCCTGCCGGACGATGTCGACCGGGCGACGATACGCCAGATCCTGGAAGTGGCGGCACGCGCTCCCTCCGGCACCAACATGCAGCCGTGGCGGGTCTATGTCGTCGAAGGCGAGACGAAGCAGCGGATTTCCGACGCCATCCTGAACTCCGGCATTCGTGCCGAGAAGGCGGGTTGGGACGAATACAAGTACTATCCCGACCAGTTCTTCGAGCCCTATCTCACGCGCCGGCGGACCGTCGGTTTCGCGCTCTATGGACACCTCGGCATTGCGCGCCGCGAGGTCGAGCGCATGCGCGAGCAGCACGATCGCAATTTCGTGTTCTTCGATGCGCCGGTCGGCAT
>JAGRKR010000540.1 GCA_020442225.1 Hyphomicrobiaceae bacterium
CCGCATGATGCCGGCATCGACCGTCGCGAGATCGAGGATGTCGTTGACCAGGGTGAGCAGCACGGAAGACGAGTTCGAGATATGGTCGAGATATTCCGCCTGCCGGCCCGTCAGCGGGTCCATGCCCGGCGTGCGCAGGAGGTCGGTGAAACCGATGATGTTGGTCAGCGGCGAGCGCAGCTCGTAGGACACATGTTTGACGAAGTCGTTCTTGAGCTCGTCGGCCTTGCGCAGCGCCTCGTTCTTGTCCTTCAGCGCCCGTTCGGCGAGCTCGCTGTCGGTGACATTGACGAAGGTCAGCATGGTCTGGGCGTCCGGCAGCGGGATGACCGCATAGTCCAGCACCAGCCCGGTCTTCAGTTCCAGCTTACCGGAAATCTGTTCGCGGCTGTCCTCGAAGGAGGTGATGGCGCGGGTGAAGGTCTTCCAGCCGTCCGGCCCGTCATGGCTGGGCGCGCAGGCGGTCTCGATCGCCTTGATATGCGTGCCCGGCTCAGCCTCGGTCGCCGTGATGCCCCAGATCGCCCGGAAAGCCGGGTTCGACAGGGTGATGCGGCCGTCGGGCGCGAAGACGGCGACGCCTTCGGCCAGATGGTCGATCGTCTCGCCCTGCACCTTGAGCAGCGTGTTGTAGCGGGTTTCGAGATCGACCTGCTCGGTCAGGTTCTCGAACACCCAGGTCGCGCCGCCCTGCGGCCGGGCGGTGGCGAAGACGCGCAGCGTCTGCCGGCTGGGCAGATGCCAGACATCGGTATGGGTATCGAGCGAGCGGTAGACGGAGAGCACCGAATCCTTCCAGGTCTTCCAGTTGAGCTGCTCGGGCACTCGGCCCGCGGCGCGCAGCCGCTCCAGGAGTTCGCCATGGTCGGGCTGCGATTCGAGGAAGGGCACATCCAGCTCCCAGAGCTGGCGGAAGGCCTGGTTGTAATATTGCAGCTGCTGCCGGTCGTCGAAGATCGCCACCGGCGTCGCCAGCATGTCCAGCGTCTCGGCATGGCTCTTGATCGTGCGGTTGAGCTCGTCGCGGACCGCCTCCTGGCGGCTGACATCGGTGGCGATGCCGGCGGATCCGGTCGGAGTCTTGACGTCGACCACCTCGTAGAAGGTGCGGCTGCCGTTCACCACCGTCGCCACCTTGTCGCGGAAGGGCGTGTCGAGGGTCGCCACGGCCCTGATCTTCTCGCGGCTCACGGTTTCCAGCAGTTCCCGGCCTTCGCCGAGCGCCGTCCGTTTGTCCGGCGCCTGCACGGCCTCGCCATAGGCGTCGTTGATCCAGGAGAGCCTGCCGTCCGGCTGCCGCTGCCAGCTCGGCATGTCGATGGCGTCGAGCAGCGTCTGGAACGTCCGGATCGAGCCTTGCAGCCGGTCGCGTTCGAGCTGGAGCTCGGCGAGCTGGGCGCGCAGATTGTTGAGCGAGACGAAGCGGACGAAGGCGCGGCCGCCGGAAACGCGGCCCTGCGCCTCCAGCACCTCGTCGCGGGCGGTCTCGATCACGAGGTCGAAGATCGCCGCGTCGCCGCGAAGCGCGTCGATCGCCTTTTCCAGAGCGCTCGCCGAGCGCGGCTTGAGCCAGCGGCCGAAGGCGAGGAAGTCCCGGTCGTTGGCCGGCGCGCCGGTTTCCGGCGGAAGCTGGCCCAGAAGCTCGGCGCCGCCGCTGCGCCCCTCCCAGATGACGATCCGGCGGTTCTTGTCGGCGATCAGCGCCTCGTAACGGGAAATCCGGCTCTGGGCGTCGGAGAGCGCCGAGCGGATCTCGCGGTTCTCGTTTTCCATGACGGTGCGGCGCTTCATCAGCATGAAGGTGCCGGCCAGCGAGACCGAGACCACGCCGAGCACGGCGGCGAGCCCGATCATGTTCGTGCCGGTCAGCAGCCGCTCGGCCTCGGGCGCCGCGAGCGCGGAGGCGGGCACGAGCATGGTCGCGGTGGAAAGCGCGTTGCGCAGGAAGCCGCCACGGCGGGCCGCCGGAGATCTCCGCGCCGTCGGCTCGCCCTTTCCCGGCGGAGAGAAGGCGGCCCGAAAGACCGGGTGAGGAGGATGCGGAGCGCCAGTGTCGAGCCGGGTCGGAAACGCCGCTCCTTGCAAATGTGCCGCATAGTCCTCGAATCCCGAACGCATCAGGCAGTCCCCGCTATTCCGCCAAACAGTCTCTGCTTATGCGACCGGTCACGCCGCCATCGGACCCGCCGGGTCCGGACCGATGCCGAGGCGCGTGCCGTCGGCGAAGGCTCGCTTCATGCGAAACCTGTCCAGGATCCGTCGGTCAAGGTCCGACGGCCGGCCGCCGCGCCATCCCTCCACCGCCGCCTTGGGGTGGGACGTCACGCCGGCCGAATCAAACTAGAAAACGATACTGTCGCGGGCCTGACCAGGGACGCGAACCGTCGAAAAAAGAAGCCACGGCCGGAACTTACGGCCGTGGCTACAAGATTTGGTATAATGGTTAATAAACGGTTAATAGCGGTAGTGTTCGGCCTTGAACGGACCGCTCTTTTCGACGCTGATATAGCCGGCCTGCTCGTCGGAGAGCTCGGTCAGCTTCACGCCCAGCTTGTCGAGATGCAGCCGCGCGACCTTCTCGTCGAGATGCTTCGGCAGCACATAGACCTTGTTCTCGTATCTGCCGTCATTGGCATAGAGCTCGATCTGGCCGAGCACCTGGTTGGTGAAGGACGCGCTCATCACGAAGGACGGATGGCCGGTGGCGTTGCCGAG
>JAGRKR010000541.1:0-1330 GCA_020442225.1 Hyphomicrobiaceae bacterium
GTCCAGGCGGGCGCCGGCATCGTCGCCGACTCCGTGCCGGAGAGCGAGTATGCCGAATGCCAGGCCAAGGCCCGCGCCCTCTTCCGCGCCGCGGAGGAAGCCGTCCGCTTCGCTTCCAGCGTCGGCCGCGGGCAGTAGGCGCCCTCAGAGGCGCATCGCGTGCCGCAGCGTCGCCATCGCCGTTCAATCGTCGGGACAGACACCGAGCAGGCAGTTTTCGGGCGGCGGCGGCGGCTTCAGCTCGCTGCCACCGCACTCCTGCGTGAAGTCCTGCTGCCATTTGGCTAACGACGCCTGAAGGCTTTCGACCTCGCCGCCATACTGGACCTTGTCGCGCAGGCCGTCGCTGAGCGTCAGGGCCTGCTGCAGGGCCGCTTTGCTCGCCCCGGTCATCTGGAAATAGTCCACCATGAAGTCGCGCGAGACCACGATGTACATTGACCTGGTCTCGGCATCGTACCAGGTGCCGAGCGTGAAGTAGTTCTTGTAGGCAGCGTTGCGGGCCTCATCGAGAGACTGGCCGGGTTCCGGCGTCAGCTTCATCAAGACGTTCTTCTTGCTGACGAGATTCTGCAGGGCGACGATGTCGCCCTTCATCCGCTCGATCCTCTCCTGAAGGAAAAGGCAGTGCTCGGACATCTGCTGCGCGGCCGCGGAGAGCGGCGCCGCAACGGCCATCGCGCCGGCAAGAGCCAGCGCGAATGCCGCAGACCGCGGTAACGAACCTAGCGGAACCATGGAACTCATCCTCTGATGGGGCTCCGGCAAGCCCGGCGAAACACCTCGGAGATTGTGACTTCGGCTATTCTGGCCCGTCTGAAAGTCCGATGGATTGCGGTCGATCAAAGCAGGCCCGGCCACGGCTTCTGTGACACGCCGGCTTGCGCCCCGGGGCCGATCCGGCCTATCCCTCAGTGAGATAGGACCCGCAGCCATGACCGTACTCGTCATCGATAACTACGACAGCNGCTTCACCTACAACCTCGTCCACTACATCGGCGAGCTCGGGGCGAAGCTGGCCGTGCGCCGCAACGACAAGATCACCGTCGACGAGGTGCTCACCATGGACCCGCAGGCGATCGTGCTGTCGCCGGGTCCCTGCACGCCCAACGAGGCCGGCATCTGCCTGGAACTCGTCACGCGCGCCGGCCCGGAGATTCCGATCTTCGGCGTCTGCCTCGGCCACCAGACCATCGGCCAGGTCTATGGTGGCTCGGTCGTGCGCGCGCCGCGCCTGATGCACGGCAAGGTCAGCACCGTCCACCACACCGGCAAGGGCGTCTTTCACGGCATCAATGGCGACTTTCAGGCGACCCGCTACCACTCGCTG
>JAGRKR010000541.1:1389-1878 GCA_020442225.1 Hyphomicrobiaceae bacterium
GGCGTCATCATGGGCGCCATGCACAAGACCCATCCGGTGCACGGCGTGCAGTTCCACCCGGAATCGATCGCCTCCGAGCACGGCCACACCATCCTGAAGAACTTCCTCGACATCGCCGCCCGCTGGAATGCGCGCAACCGCGCGGTGAAGTCGGTCGCGTAGAGGGGGACACGCGAAATGGCTGACCTGAAAGCGACCATCGGCAAGGTCGCCGCGGGCGAGCGGCTCTCCCTCGACGAGGCGCGCGAGGCCTTCGGCGTCATCATGTCTGGCGAAGCGACGCCGGTGCAGATCGGCGCCTTCCTGACGGGCCTGCGCCTGCGCGGCGAGACCGTCGACGAGATCGCCGGCGCGGTCGCCACCATGCGCGCCAAGATGCTGCCGGTCGTCGCCCCGGCCGGCGCCATCGACGTGGTCGGCACCGGCGGCGATGCCTCGGGCAGCTACAACATCTCGACCGCTTCGGCCTTCGTCGTGGCCGGCGCCGGC
>JAGRKR010000542.1 GCA_020442225.1 Hyphomicrobiaceae bacterium
CAGCTCGTCGGCGGTCACCACGACAGGGCCGAAGGGACCCGTACCGTCGAAGTTCTTGCCGGCGGTCCACTGGGCGCTCTTGCGCTGGTAGTCGCGCACGGACGCGTCGTTGAAGATCGTGTAGCCGAACACCTTGTCGAGCGCGTCGGCCTCGCTCACGTGGCGGCAGCGCTTGCCGATGACGATGGTCAGCTCGCACTCGTAGTCGAGCTTCTCGGAGACGCGCGGGCGCACGATGGGGGCGCCGGCCGGGATCAGCGAGGTCTGCGTGCGCACGAACAGGGCCGGATAGGTCGGGATCTCGTGGCCACCCTCGGCGGCATGCGCGGCGTAGTTGAGGCCGACACAAATGAACTTGCCGGGACGCGTCACCGGCAGGGCCGGTTTCAGCTCGGCGATCTGGTGGCGCGCGGTGGCCGGAGCAGAGGCGGCGGCCTCCTTGACACGGGCGAGCATGGTCTCGCCGCCGGCGGCCAGCGCCCCGACGTCGCGCGGCAGCGCCGGATCAACGGCCGAAAGGTCCACGACCTCGTTGCCTTGAACCACACCGAGTGCGATCCCGCCGGCCTTTTCGAAGACCATGAGCTTCATGCGCGTTTCCTCCTTGGTGGCGTCTCGAATTCAGTATCGCGAGGGCAGGGACGGCCGCGCGCGCGGCGAGGCGATGCGCTCACCGGGGCAGCCGGAAAGTTCTGGCCGGACCATACAAGGCGTGTCGGCCCGACGCCAAGGCCCTTGTGATCCGCGCCCAACCGGGTGACCATGTTGCGAATGGTTTGCCGGTGCGTTGTCTCCGGCCCCCCGACCGACAAGGAGGACATATGGTCCGTGTCAGCGATCTGCCCGAGTATGAGCGCCGGCATCTCCTCGACAAGGAGTGCCCGCGCTTCCCGACCGAGCCTTTCAACGCGGGGCCGCCTCTCGCCGGGCGCCGCGTGGCGATCCTGACGACGGCCGGGCTGCATCGCAAGGGCGACCGCACGTTCCAGCTCACCGACACCGACTATCGCGTGATCCCCGGCGATCTCTCCGGCGATGATCTGGTGATGAGCCATACCTCGGTGAACTTCGACCGTACGGGCTTTCAGCAGGACATCAACGTCGTCTTCCCGATCGACCGGCTGCGCGAGATGGAGGCCGCCGGCGAAATCGGCTCCGTCGCCCGCTTTCACTATTCGCTGATGGGGGCCGGCTGGTTGCCGCACGAGATCGAGCCGACGGCGGTGGAACTCGCTGGTCTTCTGAAGGAGGACCAGGTCAACGCCGTGCTGCTCGTGCCGGTCTGACCCAACTGCACGCGCGCCGTGGGCGCCGCAAGCTACTATCTCGAGCGGGAGGGCCTGCCGACCACCGGCATCAGCCTCGTCCGCGAGAACACCGTGGCCATGCGCCCGCCGCGTGCCCTCTGGGTGCCGTTCGAGCTCGGCCGGCCGCTCGGCGTGCCGGGTGATCCGGCCTTTCAGATGCGGGTGGTGAAGGCTGCCCTGGCGCTGCTCGAGCGCTCCGGCGGGCCGGTGATCCTGGAGGATTATCCCGAGGACGCCCCGGCGCTCGCAGAGACGGCGGACGACATGGACGGGCTGGTGTGTCCATGGCGGCCGCCGAAGCCGGAGCACAAGCCGGGCGGCACGCTCGCCGAGCGCCTCGCCGCGGAGATGGCGGGGCTCGCGCCCTGGTACGACATGGCGCGTTCGTCGCGCGGGCGCACGACGGTCGGGGTCAGCGGCCTGGACATGCCGGAGGTCGTTGAATTCCTGCTCGGGCTCGCGGATGAGCGCCCGGAGAATCCGCGCGCCGGTCACATGACGCTCGGGGAGTGCCTGCGGTTTGCGACGGAGGATCTGAGGGTCTGGTATCTGGAGGCCGCTGGCGCACGTCCCGGCATTCAGGCGCGCAGCAGCGACCTCGCCGACTGGTTCTGGGGTGAGACGGCAGCGGGGGAGCTGTTGCTCGCGCTGCACCCAATCTGCTCGCGCAGCTCCGAGCCGACACTCGCCCGCGTCGCCTCGACGCAGCTCGTGCCGCGGTCGCAACGTCATCGCCTGAGCGCCGGCTGAGCGGCCCGCAACGGCGAGGCGCAGCCCCGGAAGAACTCCGGGACTACGCTCGTCAGGCTTCCGTCACAGTGAAGAGAGAGGTCGTGGTCAGGCTGTGACCGCCGCGGCCTCGATCTGCTTGGTCGGCTCGGACGTCGCAATCTGGATCGTGCGCGGCTTCAGGCGCTCGGGCACGTTGCGGACCAGATCGATGTCCAGGATGCCGTCCTTCATGTTGGCGTTTCTGACCTCGACGTGGTCGGCCAACTGGAAGCGCCGCTCGAAATTGCGCGCGGCGATGCCGCGGTGGAGGTACTGGCGGCTCTTGTCCTCGCCGGCATTGCGCTCGCCCTTGACGGTGAGCGTCTGCTCCTTGACCTCGACCTTGAGGTCGGACTCGGAGAAGCCGGCGACGGCCATGGAGATACGATAGTCGTTATCGCCGAGACGCTCGATGTTGTAGGGCGGGAACCCGCCGCCGTCGGACTCGTGTCCGGCCACGGAATCGAGCAGTTGCACCAGACGGTCGAAGCCGATGGTGGAGCGGTACAGGGGAGAAAAATCGAAGTGTCTCATCACACATCCTCTTGAAGCGACATGTGCTCATGCCTGCCCGCGAGGGGCCAGGCGGCTCACGCTGCACCCGCGTTGGGCGTGCAGACAGCCAGTGATATAGGTCACACATCCAGCGCTTCAAGAGGGTGTGGGAGTGCGGCGGCACGTCTCGCTACGGCCCGTCAGGCGCTTTGCCTCAGTTCGGAGAAAAGTGCTGTTTGTCAACGGCTTGACGATAAGTCGAGGTCGGAGCAAAATGAATGTGGGGTGAATGCCCCGTTGGTGGGGCATTCATGTGGCGAGGCGCAGCCTGAGTTCGGGAGGCAGTTCCACCTTGATGGCATGGAGGACAACCATGAAGCCGCTTGTGCTTGCGGCCGGCATGCTGCTCGCCGCAGTGTGCGTGGCTGGTGCAAGCTCTGCACATGCTGCCGACATCTACGGTAGCGATCCGGCCTACCGCGACGGCTCGCCGTATGACGATCCGCGCTACGGCCAGATCTACGGGCCACCCACGGCGCCGCGCGGGCCTGCCTACGGCGCTCCGCCCTATGCCCCGCCGCCCTACGCCTACAAGGACCCGCCGGAGACCTATCCGGAGGCTCCGCGCCGCTATACCTACGCCGAACCCCGCTATCCCGGCGAGCCGTCCCCCTATACGCGCAGCCACTGCGTACCGCGTGAGGTCATCCGCCGAGAGCTCGTTCGGCGGGGTTGGCACGACTTCCAGGATCTCGAGCTGCGCCCGCGGGTGGCTGTCCTGCAGGCGCGGCAGCGCAGCGGCGCCGTCTACCGCATCGTGGTCGATCGCTGCACGGGCGAGGTCGTGCGCGCCCGCATGATCGAGCCGCCGTACCGCCCGCGCGACTACGGCCAGAGATACTATCCGCGCGCCTACTGAGAGGCGTCGCAGTACGAGAGGTTCGCGGGGGTGCTTCGGCGCCCCCGTTTCTTTTGCGGTGGAGCCTCGAGACGGAGGTCGAGGCCGACGTCAGCGCCGCCCGAGCAGGCGTGCGAACAGCGCCTTGAGGCGATCCAGGAGAACGCCCCAGACCAGCGAGCCGGCATCGAGCTTGTCGATGCGCGGTGGTGCCGTGCCGCTGCCCGGTCCGGCGAGCTCTGCCTCGAGGTTCTGCGCGAAGG
>JAGRKR010000543.1:0-1185 GCA_020442225.1 Hyphomicrobiaceae bacterium
GCGCTGTCCTATACCACCTATGGCGCGCCGGAGGGCCGGCCGGTCCTGGCACTGCACGGCACGCCGGGCTCTCGTCTCAAGTTCCGCTTCATGGACGCGGCGGCCCGCCGGCGGGGGCTGCGTCTCGTCTGCCCCGACCGCTGGGGCTATGGCGGCAGTGATCGCCATCCCGCGCCATCGCTCGTGGCCTACGCCGAGGATATGGCGGCGCTCTGCGATGGGTTGGGGCTCGATCGCGTCGGTCTCATCGGCATTTCCGGCGGTGGACCCTACGCGACCGCGGTGGCCGCCCGTCTCGGTTCGCGCGTCACGGGGCTGGCGCTGGTCAGTCCGGTCGGCCCCATCGCCGAGGCACGGCATGGTCTGGGCCTGCGCTTCATCCAGTGGCTGGCCTTTCGCGTCGTCCACCGGCTCGGACCCGTCCTGGCCGCGCTGCTCGGGGTGTTCCGGCAGGCGATCCGGCATTGGCCCGCCGCCGGCATGTGGATTGCTTTCGTCGCCGCTGCGCGCGTCGACCGCGAGGCTGTGGCGCGGCCGGATGTCGGGGGCGGCCTCCTCGCGACCTTCCAGGAAGGATTTCTCACGAGCGCCGGCGGCATGGTCGCGGACGTGCGCATTTTCTCGACGCGCTGGGGCTTCGATATCGCTGGCGTCACGGTGCCGTCGCGGGTGTGGATCGGAACGGTGGATACGAACGTGCCGGTGCAGGCGGCCATCGGTCTGGCGCGCCAATTACCGCGCGCCGAACTGGTGACCCTCGCAGGGGAGGGGCACCTCTGGGTGTTCGAGCATCACGACGAGGTGCTGGCGTGGTTAGAGGCGCGCGCGGCGGACTGAGATGGCGAGATCTGCTCGCGGGCATCCGGAGTCGTACCTGACAGTTGCGCGCCGCATGCTGAAGCTGGCTGCGATGCCTTGTAGGCGTCACGACGCGAGCGCCGCACATCTTATCGGCTGGCGCAGACCTGGGCCGCCGCAAACCTTTGCGCGATGGCAGCGTGTCTGTGACTCGAGCGGTCGCCGTCCTAGCGCAAGCCCACGACGCTCGAGGCGACCATGGGGCGCGTGAGTGCCTGCTCGCCGGTCTTGGCGACGAACCGGCCGAGGCCATAGAGGGCGACGCCGGCCATGAGCAACACGACGAAAGCGAGGATCGGTGAGTCGTTCATGTCCTTCCTCCCGAGT
>JAGRKR010000543.1:1246-4705 GCA_020442225.1 Hyphomicrobiaceae bacterium
TGACGCCACATGGCCCGCACACTCACGGCTCGGGCCTGTACTCTGCAGATCGGATCCGCCGTCTTTGCGTGCGTGATTCGATCTGTCGATGATGCCTGATGCCCCGAAGAGGCACAATCGAAGAGCTGCAGAAATGAGGGCACAATTCGCTCGCTGACACGCAGAGTACCTCTGCGGCCACGCTCGAGCACCGACGATAGAAAGACCAGGAGCCCGGCGGCGAAGCGGGCGAGGCGCGCGCGTCAGCAGAAGGTCAGGCGGTCGCCTTCTTGCCAGTCAATGCGTCGAGCATACCCTTGAGGCGTGCCGTGTAGCTGGCGTCCGCGGCAGGCGTCGCCGGCACCTCGGACAGAGGCTTCATTTCGACGGGGCGCCACGGCTTGCTCGGCTTGCTCGAGCGGCCGGCCTCGAGGAGCTCATCAGACGTTGCCATCGCATAGCCGGCGGCGCGGGCTGCGGTCGTCAGTCTCTCGATACTCATCTGTGGCCTCCGAGGAGCGGCGGAGCCCGTACGCCCGGTGATATCGTGTCACCGATCGGACACGGCAAAGATATATTTATTGACGTGGAAAACGTCGCTCACGTCAAGAAAATTCTGGCAATATTTCGTGAAGGAAGAGTTTTTTTCTAAGTATTGCAGTGCGGTATGACTCTGCCGCGGCGCACAGTGCGGGCGATGGCCGTGTCGCCGCCGTGCGGCGATTGGCATGCGGGCGCATCGTTCGCGCGGGTTGCCGGACGCGGCTTGGCCTCATTCGCCGCAAAGCCATGGTTCCGTCGGGCGCGCCGGCTCAGTGTCGCGCGGACCGGAAACGGGCCGCCCTACTTCGGCCAGGCGGCGAGATGGCGGCTCATGAACGCCGCCGTGCGGAGGTTCGCGTCCTTGGTGGCGAGGTCGTCGGCGAAGGTCCTGACATTCGGTGGGCGGAAGTCGAAGCCGCGGCCGACGCCGGGGTAGATGATCAGGCGCACGTCGCGCTTGGCCGATTTCATGGAACGCACCGCCTCCTCGATCGAGCGCCGGCGCTGGTACTGCTCGTACTCGCCGATGAAGAGCAGGGTGGGAACCGTGAGGCGTCCGGTCTCCGGCGCGTAGCGATAGACCTGCATCGGCTCGCTGGCGTTGGGGTCCTGCCAGTGCGGGTAATAGGAAACGTAGCAGGCGACATCCTTGTCCTGATGGCCGAGCGTCACGGCGGCACGCAAGGTGTAGTAGCCGCCGCGCGTATGCGAGACGAGACAGGCGCGGCGGGTGGACACGTCCGGCAGCGCCAGCAGGGCGGCGAGGCCAGCGGCGACATCCGTCTCCGTGGCCTGCTGGTGCGCAACTGGCATGCGCTCGATGAAGCGGGCCTGATAGAGGTCCGGCGCCAGCACGACGAAGCCGCGCGCGGCGATGCGTACGGCCAGGCGCTCCACCCATTCGTCCAGTCCGCGCCGCCCGTGGGCGAACAATACGGCGGGATAGCGTCCGGCCGCCTTCGGCCGAAACAGCAACGCCGGCACCTCCGTCTTGTCGCGCGGATTGACGTAGGTGAACTCGCGCCGCGTGACGTCGTGATTGACCGGCACCTCGAGCCGCCCCTGGTCGTACCAGGGCGTGCTCCACCAGAACTTGTCCGTGACAGGCCGCGTGTCGACCGGAGCCTCGAGGGTGCGGCCCGCGGTCGTGTCGGCGGCCGGCGCCGGCCCCGGGCCGAGGTTCTGGGCGTGCGCGGTGCCTGCGATGGCGGCGGCGAGCAGAGCGGCCACCACGATTGGCTTCGACTGCTGTATCATGCGGCTATCCCATCAAGTGTGGTCGCGCGATGATAGGGGCGTCGGGCGATCGAGGCCACTGCGGCGTGAAACGCGGCTCGGCGCGCCGGTATGCGACGATGGTCGCGGCGGTCGGGGCTTGCCAGACCAGGTGGTTTCTTGTCAGTCTGATGACGCTTGTCGGGGCCAACGGACTCCGGCGCCGGCTGAGCCAACTCGATCCTATGGAGGTGACACCATGGGCCAAGCTGCTCATGCTGGCCGCGGCGCCCGCTGCATCGCACTCGTCGGTCCTTATCTCAGTGGCAAGACGACGCTTCTCGAAGCCATCCTCGCACGCACCGGGACCGTCTCCCGGCAAGGCCGCCTGGCCGACAAGAACACCATCGGCGACTCCAGCGCCGAGGCGCGCGCTCACATGATGAGCGTCGAGATGAACGTGGCCGACGTGGAGTTCCTCGGCGATCACTTCACCTTCGTCGATTGCCCGGGCTCGATCGAGTTCCAGCACGAAAGCGCCGTGGCGCTGACGGCGTGCGATGCGGCCATCGTGGTCTCTGAGCCCGATCCCAAACGCGTTCCGGCGCTGCAGCTCATCCTCAAGCAGCTCGAGGACCGCGGCATCCCGCACATGCTGTTCCTCAACAAGATCGACAAGTTCGCCACCGGGGTGCGCGAGATTCTGCCGGTATTGCAGCCGGCGAGCAGCAAGCCGCTGGTGTTGCGCCAGATCCCGATCTGGGAGAACGGCATCGCCACCGGCTTCATCGATCTCGCGCTCGAGCGGGCGTTCATCTACCGGGAGCACGCGCCGAGCGAGGTGGTCGAGATGCCGCTCGACATCAAGGATCGCGAGAACGAGGCGCGCTTCCACATGCTGGAGCAACTCGCCGATTACGACGACGAGTTGATGGAGCAGCTTCTCTCGGAGATTCCGCCGCCGCGCGACAAGGTTTTCGACGATCTGGCGCAGGAGCTGCAGGATGGCATGATCTGCCCCGTGTTCCTCGGCTCGGCGGAGAACGGCAACGGCATCCTGCGGCTGCTGAAGGCGCTCAGGCACGAGACCCCCTTCGTCGATCGGACGGTCAGGCGCTTGAAGCTCGAGAATGCGAAGTCCGCGGCGTTCGTGCTGAAGACCATGCACACCGCGCACGGCGGCAAGCTGTCGCTCACCCGCGTTCTTGCCGGCGAACTCGGCGATGGCGTCACCATCACAGGGGCCAAGGGCGAGGAGCGCGTCTCCGGCATCTTCAGTCTGCTCGGGGAGACGCCGCAGAAGCGTGGCACCGCCAAGGCGGGCGACACGGTCGCGCTCGGGCGTCTCGAGACCATCAGGACCGGCGAGACCCTGACCGCGGAGAAGGGCGGAATCAACCAGATCGCCGTGCGGCCCCCGCATCAGGCGGTGTTCGGCGTGGCCATCGTTCTCAAGGATCGCAAGGACGAAGTGAAGCTGACCGGCGCCTTGTCGAAGCTGGTCGAGGAGGACCCGTCGCTCTCGCTCGAGCATTCCCAGGACACGCATCAGATGGTGCTCTGGGGGCAGGGCGAGATGCACTTGCGCGTGGCGCTCGAGCGGCTGCGGCGCAAGTACGGGGTCGAGGCCGAGGCGAAGCGCCGTCAGGTGCCCTACAAGGAATCCATCCGTGCCAGCACCGAGGTCCGCGGCCGACACAAGAAGCAGTCCGGCGGCCATGG
>JAGRKR010000544.1 GCA_020442225.1 Hyphomicrobiaceae bacterium
GCAGCCGTTGTCGCGCAGCATCGTGACGCCGACGGCGGTCATCGTGTCCATCGGCTTCATGAAATCATGGAAGAATTCGGTCCGCGTCAGCACATCCCTCGGACACATCTGCTCGGCGCACACGCCGAGATCGAGCGGTCGGACGAGCGCCTTGGCCATCCAGGGGCTCTTCTTGCTGTAGTAGGTATTGTAATCTCTTCTCGTGCGCTCATCGAAGCCGGAATCGAGGGCAAACGCCCCCGAGCCAGAGCCGGAATCGTGATAAAAGAGGGTCGCCTTTCCATTCGGCAATGTTCTGGAAAGGCCGTCGAGCAGATCTTGCCAGGACGACGTTCCTAATAGAGCCGCATAAGTCTGCGAGATGAAGTGGTTGGCATTCGGTCTGGTGCGCTGCCCCATGGCGATTGCACGACCTCCGACGTTCTTACAGTCTCGTTACAATGCGGTCGACTTGCCGGTCGACTTCAAATTCACCGCGTTCATTGCATTCTCCATGCAGTCTAGCCAGCAAGCGCATCGAGCACAAGTTTATGAAATCGGATTGCGCCATACGCTCATGCGGCGCGAAACTCCGACAGTTCGCCGATACGAACGCCGTTTCGTTCAGACGGCCTGCGAGGCACGACAGATATTCGCGAAACGCACCGTCAACGGAACAATCGACAGTTCACTCGGCTTGTCCATGGCAATAGCGGTTTCCAGCCGACACGTGCTGTGTCAGCAGGTGTCGGCGGCGACCGGCTGTCCGGCGGAATTCGTGCTTCAGTCGCAGCCGCTAGCCGGCTGTGAGGGAGACGACGACGTGAAACCGGGGGGCCACCAATCCGCGTGCTCGTCCTCGGCGGCGACGTCGTCCTCGAACCACGTCAGCGGGCCTGCACCAACCGCGTCACGGCCGGTACTGTCGGGGTCGAGCCTGTCGCGGGCCTCTGGATTGCGGCTCAGCCACCATTCGAGTATGGCGCGCGTGTCGACGTTCCGATCTCGGATGATGCGGCCGCCTTGGAAGCGCATCACGCGCTCGCGCTCGTGCCAGTGCGACCAGCCATGATGGCTGTAGACGAGGCGCCGGCCGATCGGGATACGCACCAGCCCGTTGAACCAGTGCGCGCGAAGGGGGAACCCATCACCGCCAGCGGCGCGAAAGAGCCGACGGTGCAGGTCGTCAGGCATGGGCACCTCGGAGTTCCGGCCGCTGCAATTGTCCCAACACACCTGCGCGAGGTAGAGCGCCCCATCGCGGATCTCCCAGGTGCCGACGTAGCCGCGGTAATTCGCTGTGCACCAGACGTGAGGGTTTTTAAGCTCGAGCCGGTAGTGTTTGCAGAGCCGATAGAGCGGTTGTGCGTATATGGCGCGGGGGCGGCCGTCGAGGATCAGGCGCTCAGGACACTGTGCCGTCATTTCGACCATCCTATCTTTGAGAGGGCGCGGCGCACAGCAATCGTCTTCCCGAAAGCGTGTCTCGGGAGGTGGAAATGCCGACGGCAATGCGAGGCGAATTGGAACTGTTGGCATCTTAACAGGATTGCGTCGGAAAATCAAATCCATGACTGCGCAAGACATTGATTTGCATGGCATAATAAGAATATTTTGTTTGCCTGCATGCGCGATGCGCCACGCACGGAATCGAGGCGCACAGGCCGAATGGCTGTTGTGATCCTCGGGCGACGCTCGAGAGTCATTTCGGCTTCGAGCTTGTTGACGCGATCGACGGCGTTGAAGAAGCGCGCCTTCCGCCCGGCCCGGATGACGCTGCGCGCGATGCCGAAGGCGATGTGGCTCTCGCCTGTGCCGGTGCCGCCGATGAGCACGACGT
>JAGRKR010000545.1 GCA_020442225.1 Hyphomicrobiaceae bacterium
CTCGGCCATGTACAGCATTCAGGCGCTCTGGACATCCGCCCACGCCGGGCTGCCGGTGGTGTTCGTGATCCTTGCCAACGGCGAGTACCGTGTCCTCAAGCACAACCTGGACATCTATCGTGATCGCTTCGCCGTCCGCTCGAATGCGACTTATCCACACATGGACCTCGCGGCGCCGGCCCTCGGTTTCGTCGACATGGCGCGCGGAATGGGCGTTGCCGGTGAACGGGTGGAGGATGGCGACGACATCGCCGCCGCGCTGGCGCGCGCCTTCGCCAGCGGCGCGCCCTATCTGGTCGAGATCGCCGTCGAGCGCAAACGCTGACCCATCGGCCCGGCCACGCCAATGACCGACGTCCCCTGAGCGCCTCGCTGCTCGCGGAAAAAGCACTTCTCTCTCATGATGTTGTTCATGGATGGAGCTGCGCCCGCGCTTGGAATAGCCCGGCGGCATGGTTATAGTGGCGGCCGTGGCAGAGGAGGGGAGGCGCGGTCGCATCGGCGGCTGCGCACACACACACCGTCCGACAGTCAGGAACAGCGCGATCCCTCTTGTGGCGGTCCAACGACAGAGCCGCACGGTTGCGGTGTTGTTGTCAGGGCACTGTAGAGTGTGGCAATACCTTTCCACAGGACCGCTTGATGAGGAGCGACCTAAGGATGAGATGCAGACCGACACGGTGGCTCTGGGGGCTCATTCCGATCGCGTTGCTGGCCTGGTACACAGTGCGCTCGGAGCATGTGCGCATCGAGCAGGATCTCAAGGCCCGGACGTTTCAGGCGCTGAAGAGTGAAGGCCTCACGTGGGCCGGCACGGGCTTCTCGGGCCGCGACGGCATCCTTGCCGGTCGCGCCAGCGAGGAAGGCGAGCCGTCGCGCGCGCTGCAGATCATCAAGCGGACCTGGGGCGTCCGCGTCGTCGACAATCAGACCGGCCTCATCGACAAGGTCGAGAAGTTCCTCTGGTCGGCGAGCCGCAAGGAAGCCAACGGCAAGGGCGGCCGGATCAAGCTGTCGGGCTTCGTCCCCAACGAGGAATCGAAAAAGGCCATCATCGGGCTGGTGAAGGCGACGTTCCCCGGCCACGAGGTCGACGACCGCACGAAGCTGGCGCGCGGCGCGCCGGACCGCAAGGTGTGGTTCGGTGGCGTGTCCTTCGCGCTGAAGCAGCTCTCGCGCCTGAAGCGGGGGCAAGTGGACCTCGAGAACATCGATCTGACCGTGACGGGCGAGGCCGTCGATGCGCCCTCCTACAAGAGTGTGCAGTCGGCCCTGAGGGGCGGGCTTCCCTCGGGCGTCAAGCTCAAGGCGGACCGGGTGACGCCGCCGGTCATGTCGCCCTATCTCTGGGGCGCGCAGTTCGCGGGAGGTCGCTTGACCCTGACGGGGCACGTGCCGTCGGAGGCCGTGCGCGAGCGTCTCTACGCTGCCGTCAAGAGGCACTTCCCCAAGGCCGGTCTGCTGGACCGCATGGAGCTGGCGGCCGGTGAGCCGGACAGCTGGATCGCCGGCATCGAGGTGATCTTGCGCGAGATGGCGCGGCTCGAGTCCGGCACGGCCAAGCTCGAGGACGCCACCCTGTCGCTGCGCGGCGTTGCGATCCGCGAGGATACCGCCAAGTCTGTCATGCAGAGTGTCCATCGCGGCCTGCCGCCGATCTTCCGCTCCAGCGAGCAGGTCACCTTCCGCGAGCCGACGCTGAAGCCGGTGAGCCCGTTCACGACCACGGTGACCGCCGATGCGCGCCAGATCGTGCTCGTCGGCTATGCGCCGAGCGCGCAAAGCATCGTCGCCATCGAATCGGGAGCCCGCACGCGCTTGCCGGGCCGCACGGTCGTCAATCGTCTGCGTGTCGCGGCCGGTGCGCCGGAAGGCTGGGCGGGCTGTGTCGACGCCGGCCTTGTCAGCCTGGGCCGACTTGGCGCGGGCGAGGTGGCGATCAGCGACAAGAAGCTGCTGCTGACGGCGACGACGGAGGACGAGAAGCTCTACGACGCCCTTCCGGGCGAGCTGCGCGTCAAGGCCGACCGCGCCTGTGAGACGACCGCCCGTCTGACGCTCAAGCTTCCGCCCGAGCCCAACCTCAACTGGAAGGCGCGCCTGGAAAGCGGGCAGGTGGTGCTTGAGGGCGAAGTTCCGAGTGCCGAGGTGCAGGCCGAGCTGGTCAAGGCTGCCAAGACCCAGTTCAAGGGGGCAACCGTCGTCGATCGCACCCGCATCGTCGCTGGCCGCAGCGCCAAGTGGCGCAGGGTCGCTCTCGTCGGCATCGCCCAGCTCCGGCGTCTGCGCAGCGGTGAGGCGCACATCTTCGGCAGCGAGCTGACCTTGAGCGGTTTCGCCGGCGACGAGGCGTCGCTCGGCGCCATCCGCCGCGACCTGCAGGGTGAGCTGCCCAAGGGCTATGT